>CAMLEO010000104.1 GCA_946478975.1 uncultured Steroidobacter sp. | reverse complement strand
GCTTTCACGGGAGTTCAGCGGTCATCTCTTACACCACCATCAGGGGCGCGATCCGCCAAGCCGTCCTGGCCAAACTGGTATGAGGCCTATACCAGTGCGCACGTGAATCAGGCGAGCATCCAGCAGTGGGTGCAAAACAATCCGTATGCCCCACCTGAACTGCCCACAGCCCGAGCCTACTGGACCTCGACCAGTCACCCGAGCTACGTAGGCATGGCGGAGTTCACTTCACAAAACTACGCGAGCCCGAATCATATGTTTGCTGTGTACCCGAATCAGGCGGGTCAGCTGGTGGTGGACAGCAATTCCGCTTTTCCCCTGCCGAACGGCAGAAACGTCGACGGCAGCTCCAAGCGCATCGAAACCGTTACCTATGCGCAGCGATTGGCCGACGGTTCGGTGCGAAACGTGCCGGTGCGGACCATCATCGGCGACGTCTACGATGGCAACACTGGTTTATCTCATAAAGATCGAAAGCTCGCGGCCTGGTCGCTGCTCGCCGCACCCTACACCAATCAAACATTGGGCGTGATGGCACTCACTACGCCGCCGCTGGTAGTCGACGGCTATTATCCGATCCTGCTGCCGCGGGCGGTCGCGTTTTCAGCAGGATTGATCAATCATTTTTTCCGAGGGCGGCTCGATCTGGAGCGTAGCGGATCGGGCTGGCTGATCAAGAACGTGAGTGCCGCCGGCCAGGATATGAGTGGGACGTTCACGATCTATTCTGAGACGGCCGCGGGCGTGCGCCAGCCGATTTCTGGTGCGGTGTTCGTCCGTAATCTCGCGGCGGGGCAATCTACCGCTGTGACATTCACCGAACCGGCGTCCAGCACGAGCCGGCTGGTCGTGGTATTCGCCGGACAGATCGGCGCCGAAGTTCCGGCCGACGCGGGCTTTCAAAGCATTGCCGGCAAGGTGGTCACCTACTCGCCCCCACCCATTCCCTGCGGCCAGCCGATCTCGGCGGCCGGTTCGTCCGAAGGCTTCAACAAAGTCATGGAGATGGGCACGCAGGCCGGCCCAATACAGATCGAATTCGAGGCCTACTCGATTCCGGACAAATTCGAGATTCGAGCCGAAACGTCGGCCGCGCCCGTGCTCGTCACCACCAGCACTCTCGTCAGTGGCTGGCACGATTGGCCCGCCTATCAATTCAATCCCGCGACGCTCGGCACCACCAAAGTCCGCGTTCGGGTGACGGGCAACTCCGATCCCGCAACGTTGTGGACTGCGACGGTCTCCTGCCCCAACAAGACCATTTCGAACTCAAACCGGCCGGAGCCCCGCATCAGCATTAATTTCGGCATGGGCGCGCTCAGCGGCGCCGGCTGCAACACTGGATATACCAAGGTTGTTCTCAACGGCACGCAGGTCGGCACGCTCAACTTCGGCAGCGGCTTCGGCGACAGCACGCCATCCGTGACCGTGACGGCGGGCTCTCATCAACAGGTCACGCTCGCAACCACGATTACCAAATACGGTTCACCAGGTTTCTCGTGCAACGGTGACGGCACCGTGTACTGGAACGATAGCGTGGGCAAGCATTACCTGAGCGGTAATTCCTCTTGGATCTCCATTCAATGAATGGCGGCAGTCGGGGGCACATCAGCCCCTGCTCCGCTCAAATAACCACGGCGGTGCAAGCCGCCGTGGTTGAGCCCATGCGCGACATGCGCCGTTCGCCATCGGCGTGTCCAAGTTTTCTGCTGGATTTCGACCCTTCTCTGCAGTGGAGAGTGGTTGTTCGAAATTGCAGAGGACGCATCCATGGCAAAGTCGTTGTTTATTTTTCTGCTCGCTTCGGGATCGCTGCTGGCCGATTCGGCTTCGGCACAGGCGGTCGATCCTGGAGTACGCACGGTCGGCGCTCCCCCGTTCATGCAGCCCCTGCCGGGCGCCAACGCCACGGAACAGCAGCTGTTGTTCGACGGCATTAACGGGTTCGGCCAGGGAGGTGAACTCGTATTGGGCACCGGCCCGCGATTCAATGCTCTGAACTGCACCAACTGTCACACCTTTCCAACGTTTGGAGGCTCCTCGAATCCGACCTCCAATACGCAAGAGAGCGTGTTCAGGGGCATTCAGAACCAAGGCGGCCGCAATGTGCTGCCTCCTTTTGTGCGGGTTGACGGTCCCGTGCTCGAAGCGCGCTTCAAGCGCAAACCGGACGGCTCGCCGGATGGCAGCGTTCATCCATTGTTCGTCATCAGCGGCTTCGCGGACGCAGGCGCCAATGCGTCCAAGTGCAACATCGTTCAGCCTGACTTTCAAACGGAAGTGGCGCGCGGCAATGTCTCGTTGCGGACGGTCACGCCGGTGTTTGGTCTGGGGTTGGTCGAGCAGATCGCGGAAAGCACGATTCTGAGCAACATCGCAGCGGATGCCTCACGCAAGGCGGCGCTCGGCATCTCCGGCAGAGTCAATCGCGGGCCGAACGACGACCGCATCGGGCGCTTCGGCTGGAAAGCGCAGAACGTTTCTCTGCAAGTGTTCTCGGCGGAGGCGCTTGCGGTCGAGCAAGGTCAGACGAATATGTTCTTTCCCAACGAGAGCGATGAAACTCCAGAGTGCCAATTCAGTGCGGTGCCGAATCTCGTGCCGGCGCTGCAGAACGAAGATGCCGTCACGCTCTCCACGAACTTCATGAAATTCCTGGCGCCTGCTGTGCCCCATCCGACCGTGCCGGGCGGCGCGGATTCCATTGGGCGGGGACGAACGAATTTTGAAACAGTGGGCTGCGCGACGTGCCACACACCGACGATGCGCTCGCGCGCCGAGACGGACTTTCCAGCACTCTCAAACAAAGCGGTGAATCTCTATTCTGATCTGGCGCTTCACAATATGGGTCCTGGATTGGCGGACGATATCGCGCAAGGCCTGGCCAAGGGCGACGAATTTCGTACCGCGCCGCTGTGGGGGCTGGGGCTCAGAGGTTTCTTTCTACATGACGGCCGCACGGCCAACCTAGTCGAAGCGATTCGCGCTCATCGCAGCGCTGGCAACAGCAGCTACGTCGCGTCCGAAGCGAACACCGTGATCGCCAACTACGACGCGCTGACGGTCGGCCAACAGCAAGACTTGCTGAACTTCCTGCGGTCTCTTTAGACAAGCAGTGCCCGGGGGCTGCTCTTGCGAGCAGCCCCCGGCACAGTTTATTGCCCAGCGAGGAGGAAACGTCCATGGTCTAGATTCGAAGCTACTTCTCATTGAAGTCCGCCGTAAAACCAATGCCGCGGCGGTTGGGTTCTGGCGGTGGACTCATCAGCTCACGAATCGCTTTGAGGATGCCGGTGATAGCCTGATCGTGGCTGGCGAGCTTGCGCTCCAGTTCATCGAGGCGTCGAGCCAGTTCTTTGTTCGAGCACAGCAGATCGCGTAGCTGCACGAAGGCGCGTACGACGTATACGCTCATTTCCACAGCCCGCGGGCTATCCATGTTCCGTGAACGCGTACGGAGCATAGCGTCGGCCGCCCCGACCGACGTTTGAGGTCGCATTTTGCGACCTCAAACAGGCGACCTCGTCAGGCGTGAGCTGAAACATGAAGTCCGCTGGGAAGCGAGTCAGGTTGCGTCGAACCTGCTCATTGAAGCGCTTGGTCGTCACGCCATAGAGGGCGGCAAGGTCGCTATCGAGCAGCACGCGCTGGCTGCGAAAGAAAAGAATTGATGAGCCGATCTGCTCGATTGGAACCAGTGTGACGTCTTTCCTGATCATGCCGTCTACTCCTGTGTTTACTGATCCGCCGCCCCCTCATGCGTCGCCTGCGAATTACGGAGGAAGACTAAGAGCCAGCCGTGGTCCCTTTTGATTATTTAAGGCCTGCAGATTGAGCTTGACCGCGCGCGATCCGCGGCCATCTCGCCGCGACGTTCCGTGTTGTACTCAGCCGAGAGAGGGATGCGCGCGGCTTGGCCGCGGTCTACCGGAAGTCGCCCTGCTTCCCGAAATCGGATCAGCGCTGATGCGCCTGGGAAGAGATAAACTTGCGTAAACCAAGATGCCGCATTCAATCGTGCAAGTTGTGGTTAGCAGGTCATGAAAAGCGCAACCGAAGTTCTCGAACGATTCTTCGCGGCCATCAATCGCAACGACATGCAGGCCATCGCGAACGATTTCGATCCGGAGATCGTGCGCATCGAGCCGGAGGGGTTTCCAACAGCCGGCACGTATCGCGGGATCGCGGAAGTTCAAGCGCACGTCAGGCGAGGACGTGCAACCTGGGCCGAAGGGAGCTGCGATCCCGAGAAGTTCCTGGTGAACGGCGACAAGGTGGTCGTCTACCTGCACGCCCGGGTGCGGCTGAAAGATTCAAACGAATGGGTAGGCGGACGATTTGCCGATGGCTTTGTATTCAGCCACGGCAAGATCGTCCGCTATCTCTCTTTCGGAGATCGGGCGCAGGCGCTCGAGTGGGCAGGCGTCAAAGAGTAATGAGCTGCACGCGGAGTCTCACATTCCGCCGCGCCAATGTCATTCCAACGAGCCCAACGAGAAACAAGCCGAGCGTTTCCGGCTCAGGGACATTGTGAATGGTGAAAGTGCCGCGCCAGTTGGAGCCGAACGTCAGGGCGTTGCTGAACCAGCTGCCGTCCGCCAGGTAGCCCGTCAACCAGCCGTTGCTGTAAACGAGATCGCGACCGAAGATGCTGAAGCTCATCAGGTCGTCGATCATGAATCCCCGCCCGGCGTCGGCGTAGCCGAATTGTCCGCCCCAGATTTCGAGCAAGCCGCTCATGCCATCGGAGCCCGGCTCGCTGGCGAACTCGACCAGCCAGTCGTCGAGCGCGGTATCGAACTGACCGCCCGTGATGCGCAGATTGCTTCCATAGCGGCCCTCGATCAGGACGCCGTCATTGACGCGCCCGCCGCTGATTTCTCCCCTGACGGTGGCGCCCGTGCGGATCCCGTTATCGATGGTCCCGCCTCTCATCGTGAGATCGAGATCGCCCCAGATTCCTTGCACGCCGCCAAGAATGGCGCCGCCGTCCATGTTGAGCATCATCACGTTGCCGGCGCCCAGCCGCACCGAGCCGGTAACGAGCCCGCCCGACATATCTATGCCAATGTTTCCGTAGACGGCATTGCCGATGCCTCCCCGGATCATCGCTTGATCCTGGATGCGCACATAGCCGCTGTAGTTGAGGCTGCCATCCAGCAGAGCCTGATCCTGCAGGTAGAGCCTGACGCTGGCGGATTCGTCCTTCCAGCCCGAGGAAAGGTCGGAATAGATCTCGCCGACGACCGTGGCCTGGTCCTGGAGCCGAACCGTCGAGAGCCCTCTCAACAACATCGCCTGGGGAGGTAAATGTGTGTACGGCGGCTGTCTCGGCCCGGCGATCACACGGCCGTTACCGACGACATCCACTTGCCCGGAGCGAATACGAACCGTTGGATCGCCATCGCGCACCACGCCGCCGCTCGTGACGATCAATTTTGCGTCCGGGTCGTCGATCTCGACGTTGTCGTTCAGCACCTCGTGCACGACCAACGTCGTCGGAGTGTCGATGATGATGGTGGCGCCGGCCGTAGCGAAATTGAATAACAGACAAGATGCAAGCATCCCTGTGCCGATTTTTGTATTCACGCCGTTCCCTCGCGTTGGTTGTTACATCCCAAGCAAGGGCAAGTTCCGTACCGGTGAACAAAAACGTTGTTTGCATCCAAATGTTAGAATAGCGGCTCGATGTGTCATCCGACAGGCATGTAAGGAATGGCGACGGCGCCGGTGTCCTGCTGACGTGGTTTCACCCCCTCTTGATCTGGATCAAGGCACGCACCAGATACGACTTCATACTTGCAGTTTCACGTGTACTGATTTTGACCCGCAGATGACTGACACCGCTCTCACCGACGCAGAGCGCCGCGCACGGATCGTGCAGCAGGCGCGCGAACAAACCGGCATCGACGAAGCCATGATCGAACAGCTCATTCGCGGCTTCTATGCACGCATCCGCGAAGACGAGCTGCTCGGCCCGATCTTCGCCGCGCGCATTCAGGACTGGGAGCCCCATCTGCAACGCATGTTCGCGTTCTGGTCGTCGGTCGTGTTATCGAGCGGCGTCTATTCCGGCCAGCCCATGCGCATGCACCTGCCCCTGCCCGTCGAGGCGCGCCACTTCGATCATTGGCTGCGCCTGTTCGAACAAACGGCCCGCGAGCTGTTCAGCGAGCCGATCGCGTACCATTTCATCGAACGCGCTCATCGCATTGCTCGCAGCCTGGAGCTCGGCATCGCCACCAGCCAGGGCGTACTGCTGGCGCCGGGCGAGAGATACCAGCGGGAGTAACTCGCCCGCACAAGCGCGCGAAGGCGATCCTGCGCTTCGTTACAGCTTGACCACCTTTCCCGTCCGCGCCGATTCGTAGATCGCCATCAGGATGCGGATGTCGCGAAGGCCTTCTTCGCCGGCGACTTTGGAAGGTTTGTTGTTGAGAATGCACTCCGCGAACGCATCCATCTCGGTCGCGAAGTGGTCGGTCGCAGGGAATTCCAGCGGTTTGCCGTCGCTGCGGAACCCTTTGATGCCGCCGTAGTTGAAGGCGGGTTCGAGGCCGAACCAGCCCTTCTGGGCGTGGGCACGGAAGCGGCCCATGCCGGAGGCGTTGAAGGAGGTGCTGCAATTGGCGAGCACGCCGCTCGGGAACGTCGCCTGCCAGGTCATGGTCTCGTCGACGTCGACGAACTTCTTGGGGTCGGTCTTGGTCTCGAATGCGCTGATCAGCACCGGCTCCTCGCCGGAGAGATAACGCGTCGCCTGCAGGGAATAAATGCCGACATCCATGAGCGCGCCGCCGCCGGACAACGCCTTCTTGATGCGCCATTGATTCGGATCGCCGAGCGTAAAGCCAAAGTTGGATTCGATCACCTTCAGGTCGCCAAATTCCTTCTCGCGCGCCAGGCGCATGCACTCCAGGTGGTGCGGCTCGATCCGGCAGCGGTAGCCGATGCCGAGTTTCTTCCCGGCGGCTTTGCACGCATCGATCATGCGCTGGCATTCATCGACCGACACTGCCATCGGCTTCTCACAAAACACATGCTTGCCCGCCTGGGCCGCGGCGATTGTTTGCTCGGCATGCAGCGCATTCGGGGTGACGACATAGATAACGTCGATGTCCGGGTTCTCGGCCATCTTCGCAATGCTGTCGTACGTGTAAACATTGCGCTCGGGAATGTTGTATTGCTGGCGCCAGCGCTTGGCCTTGTCCGGCGAGCCGGTCACGAGCCCGGCGAGCCGGCAATGCTCGGTTTTCTGAAACGCCGGCGCGATCTGATGTTCGCTCAAGCTGCCCAGGCCGCACAAAGCCCAGCCGAGCTTGGGACGCGCCTCGCGAGCGAGTGCCCGTGTCACACTGGTGCTGATGAACGGCGCCGCCAGCAGCGCTGCCGTGGATCGCCGAATGAACTGCCGACGCGAAGCTGTGCGCATCCAAAGTCCCCCGAAGCGTGAAGGTTTGTTGTTCCCTCACTCAGTCACTCCGTCGACTCCGCGTGCGCGCGGCGCTGGGGGTCAAGAATGAGGGTCGCGGCCGAGTCTAGCACGCGCCCACACCGCCAGACCGATGGGCGACGGCACGCGATCCGCACCGGAATATAGAAACGTCCGGCGCAGTTGCAGCTCACTGTCCAGCGCCATCACGAAACGTCGCCCGAAGCTACAAGGGAACACGATGCTTTCGAACGTGCGCTGACTGATGAAGCATCCGCCAACGGCAGTGATCCATCCGGCGTGCTCGCCCGGCGCTCGGGTGCCGACAGCCACGGCCGCGATGGAATCGGCAGCGAATGCCTGTTTGACCTGGTCGATCCAGCGATCCGCCTCGAACCCGTAGTTGGCGAAGTCGTCGGGATGTGAGAACACCAGGGCCCAGCGGCCCCGCAGCCATTTCTTCAACAGAAACCGCGGCAACGACCATGTCGTCGGCTGCGGCCGATACTCTCGATCAGCGGTATTCAGCATGAGCATGGCGCCTCCTGGCCTGAAAATTCGTAGCTGCAGGATGGCCGCCGCCCGGTCTGATGTCAGTCGAAGCTCGGTGATGTAAAGGTCACGAGCGCGCAGTGCTATGATTTCCATGGGTATACGCCATGACACTCACCGAACTGCGCTACATCGTCGCCCTCGCCACGGAGCAACACTTCGGGCGCGCGGCCGAGCGTTGCAATGTGAGCCAGCCGACGCTGAGCATTGCCGTCAAAAAGCTCGAAGACGAGCTGGGCGTCACGCTGTTCGAGCGTGGCAAGCAAGGCGTGCTGGTGACGCCGCTGGGCCAGCGCATCGTCGCCATGGCTGGCGAAGTCCTGGAGAAAACTGCGGAAATAAAGGATGTCGCAGCTACCGACAGCGATCAGCTCGCCGGCCCGCTGGCGCTGGGCACGCTGCCGACCATCGGTCCTTACCTGCTGCCGCAGTTCATTCCGCTGCTCAAAGAAATGGCGGCGGACCTGCCGTTATATGTTGAAGAGGCAACTCAAGCAGACCTGGTCGCCAAGCTGCGCAATGGCGACCTCGATGCGATTCTGGCCGCCGCCCCTTGCAACGAAACCGACATCGTCACGCAGGAGCTGTTCGACGAGCCGTTTGTCCTGCTGATGTCCGCCCGGCACCGGCTGGCAAGCCGCCAGGAAATCGCAGCCGACGACCTCGATCCCGCCGAGGTGCTGCTTCTGGATGAAGGCCACGCCTTTCGTGAGCAGGTGTTGGCCGCCTTCCCCCACCTGCGGCCCAGCGATGCGCACCCGCTGAACCGGCGGGCGCCGATGAGGGGCAGCACCCTGGAAACCCTGCGACACATGGTCGCATCCGGACTCGGCCTCACGATCCTGCCGCAAACTGCCGCTCACATTCCGTTATATGCGCCGAATCTGCTGACGACCAAGCCTTTTACAAATCCGGTGCCGAAGCGCACCCTGGTGCTCGCCTGGCGCGTCAGTTTTCCCCGCCACAAGGCAGTCGACGTGCTGCGTCGGGCGATTCAGGCCAGCAGCGCCGCGTATTGGAATTACAATACGGCCCGCGAGCCGGAGCCCTCCGGCGTGTTGCTCGAGAATCGGGACTGGTAGACCGTCCATGCAGCCGTTGTCGAAAATCGTGATCGTGGGTGGCGGCACCTCCGGGTGGCTGGCGGCAGCCATGCTGTGCCAACACCTGAAGCGCGAGCTGTGCCAGGTCGAGCTGGTCGAGTCCGATGAGATCGGCACGATCGGCGTCGGCGAATCCACCGTGCCGCCGTTCGTCGGCTTGATTCACCGACTCGGCATCGACGAGCAGGACTTCATCCGCGCCACGCACGCAACTTATAAACTCGGCATTCAGTTCGTCGGCTGGCAGCGGCGTGCGAGCACTTACTTTCATCCATTCGGGGTCATCGGCAAGCCGATCGGCACGCACGACTTCTACCAGTGCTGGCTCAAAGCGCGAGCGTCGGGCGATACCTCCGAGTTGCACGACTTCTCGCCTTGTAACGTGATGGCGGAGCACGGACGTTTCTTCCCGCCTTCACGTGCGCAGAACACACCGATCGGCGGTGCGAACTACGCTTTGCACGTCGACGCTTCGTTGGTCGCTCGTTACTTGCGCACCTACTCCGAAGCTCGCGGCCTCACACGAACTGAAGGCCGCGTCGTCGAAGTGAAACAGCGCGACGACGGTTTCATCGACAGCCTGGTGCTCGAAAACGGCAAAGAAATCCGCGGCGACTTTTTCGTCGACTGCACCGGCTTTCGTTCCCTGCTGATCGGCAAGACCCTCGGTGTTGAAAACATCGACTGGTCCAATTACCTGCCGTGCGATCGCGCCATCGCGGTGAGGACCGAGAATCAGTACCCGCTCACGCCGTACACGCGCGCCACTGCGCAGAACTCCGGTTGGATGTGGCGCATCCCGCTGCAGCATCGGCTCGGCCAGGGCTATGTTTATTCCAGCCGTTTCTGCAGCGACGCGAGCGCCAGATCGACGTTACTGCGCAATCTGGATAGTCCGTGCGTCGAAGAGCCGCGCATCATTCCTTTCACGACCGGCCACAAGCGCCAGTTCTGGAAGCTCAACTGCCTCTCGCTCGGCCTCTCCTCCGGCTTCATCGAGCCGCTGGAAGCAACGTCGATTCATCTCATCGCACGCGGTGTCGAGTTCCTGCTGCGATATTTCCCGGCGCGCGATTGCAATCCCGCGTTGATTCGCGAATACAACCGACGCATGACGGCGGACTTCGAGGAAGTGCGCGACTTCATCGTGCTCCATTACAGCGCCACGCGACGCGACGATTCGCCGTTCTGGCAATGGTGCAAGACCATGCCGATTCCGGACTCCCTGCACGAACGGATCGAGCTGTTCATGAGTCACGGCACGACGCGCGAAGGCGTCGATGAATTGTTCCGGGCGTCGAGCTGGCAATCGATCTTCGAAGGCATGGGGCTCCATCCCCAGGGCTACTGCCCTCGCGTCGAAAACATCGATTACACACACATCGCCGCGACACTCCGAACGGCGAAGGCCGCCATTGCCGGTATGGTCGAGCACCTGCCCACGCACGAGCAGTTTCTAAGCAGCCAGCTCGCCGAGTAATTCGGACCCCTCAACGAGTGTCCACGTGGGTGACTTTCTGCACGATCTTCCATGCGCCGTTGACTTTCATACATGACAACAGGTCCGTGAAATAGCGCGGCGGCACCTGCAGCTTCAATTTCAGCAGCGCCAGGTCCCGCACCACCTCGATCGACAACAGTTCATCGTGACGCTGCAAGCCCTGCAGCTTCGGGGCTTTCATGCCGCGGACCGCAGCGAGCCACTGCTCGATCGGCGTCACGCTCACACTGCCGTCCTCGCCAGCTCGTGTCACTGAGCAGGCGGGATGAAACAACGAGGTGAACTCGTCGGCATCCATTTCATAGGCAGCATCGCAATAGGACTTTGCGATTGCAGCCAGGGCGAGAACATCGGCATCCATAAAACTCCAGGGGCGGCTTCTGATCGGGCGAAGACTCTATCGCCCGGCCCCGGAGCGATTAATATCCTGGCGCTTAGCATCCTATTAAGCTGGGCTAAGCAATCACCCGATGAGCACGAGCGAACCGCTTCCCTCCACCGCCGATTTCGCCCAACTGCGCGCCTTTGTCGCCGTCGCGGAGGCGCTCAACTTCAGTCGAGCGGCCGATAAGCTCGGCGTCTCTTCGTCGGCACTGAGCCAGATGGTTCGCAGCCTGGAGGAGCGTGTCGGCATTCGTTTGCTCCATCGAAACACGCGGCGCGTCTCGCTCACCGAAGCCGGCGACCAGTTGTTCCAGCGAGTCCGGCCGGCCGTGCAGGAGCTTGGCGCTGCAATCGGAAAGACCAGCGAATTGCGCGCACGGCCTGCGGGCATTCTTCGCGTTCATTGCTTCCGCACCGCTGCGGAGTTGCATCTGAGACCGCTGCTGCGACCGTTTCATGACAAATATCCGGACATCGTGCTCGACCTCACGCTGGACGATGAAGTCGTCGATATCGTGGCCGGCGGCTACGACGTCGCGATTCGCATCGGCGAAGTCATCGATCAGGACATGGTTGCTGTGAAACTCGGCCCCGACCTGCGACAGATCGCCTTCGCCTCACCTGACTATCTCGCCCGGCGCGGCACGCCCCAGCATCCACGCGATCTCACATCCCATGCCTGCATCCTGTGGCGATGGCCCGGTCACGAAACACCTTACAAGTGGGAGTTTCAGGAGAACGGCAAATGGTTTGAGGTTGCGGTCGAGGGGCCGATCATCACCAACGTCAAAGATTTCGGCCTTCAGGCCGCCATTGATGGCCTCGGCATTGTGTTTGCGACTGAACAGATGAGCGCACCGCATGTCGCGGCAGGCCGGCTGGTGCCGTTGCTCCAGCGCTGGTCCGCGCCGTTTCCGGGATATCGGGTTTGTTATCCAGCGCAGCGACAGATGGCTCCGCCGCTGCGGGCGTTCATCGATTTCCTGCGCCAGCCGACAGCGTAGGAAAACTCCTGCGCTGGTTTTGCCAGCGAACGACCCTTAAGGGGATATGGGGAAAAAACGTTTGACAGTCGAAGGGCCGCGAGTAATATGCGCGCCCCCGGGACTTACACCGGGTTCAACAGGAGCCCGACATGCACGCATCGCAAAATCTTGCCTCGAATATGAACAACGCGCGTTAGCCCCGTAAGACGACTTGCGGAGCACGCCCGCTCCCAAGTCAGGTGCGCAGCTTATGGCTCCGTTACAAACCCCTGGCTGGGAAACCAGCCAGGGGTTTTTCGTTTCCGAACCGCAACACCGGCTGGCAACCACTCGATAATTATTTATATGCCAGTACAACTCGTTTTGAACAAAGGTCGCGTACCGGTGAAGGTGTTCACCCAGGACATCGAGCACGACGCGATTCAACAGCTCGTCAACGTGGCGCAGCTGCCGATCGTTCACGGCCACGTCGCCGCGATGCCTGACGTGCATCACGGCATCGGCGCCACCGTGGGCAGTGTGATTCCAACCAAACAGGCCATCATTCCGGCCGCCGTCGGCGTCGACATCGGATGCGGCATGAACGCCGTTCGTTTGACTTTGAGCGCCAAGGACCTGCCGGACAGCCTGGCGAAACTTCGCAGCGCCGTCGAAGCAAACGTTCCGCTGGGTTTCGAGCAGCATCCTTCCGACAAGGTGCGAGGCAGTGCTCATGCTCGTCAGGGCCGGGTGCTGGACGATCGTTTGGATACGATCGTCGGCAAACATCCCGGCGTGATGAAGATGCAGCGCCGCTTCGCTCAAACCTGGGTGTGCCAGCTCGGTACGCTCGGCGGCGGTAATCACTTCATCGAGCTGTGTCTCGATGAAGAGCAACGCGTGTGGGTGATGTTGCATTCCGGCTCTCGCGGCGTAGGCAACGTGCTCGGACGTTACTTCATCGCCGCCGCTCGCAAGGACATGCAGCGTCATCGCATCAATCTGCCGGATCGCGACCTCGCCTATTTCAGCGAGGGCTCGGATCTGTTCGACGATTACGTCGAAGCGGTGGATTGGGCGCAGGACTATGCCCTCTTGAATCGCAGCATGATGATGAAGCTGGTGCTCGACGCACTCGCCGCTCATCTGCCGCCGTTCAAGAGCGACGGCGAGGCGATCAACTGTCATCACAACTACGTGGCGGTCGAACGTCATTTCGGCGAGAAGCTGTTCATCACCCGCAAAGGTGCGATCAGCGCGCAGGCAGGCCAGCTCGGCATCATTCCGGGCAGCATGGGGGCGAAGTCATACATCGTGCGCGGCAAGGGCAATCCGGATTCGTTTTGCTCCTGTTCGCACGGTGCCGGCCGCCGCATGAGCCGCACGGAAGCCAAGCGCCGTTTCAATCGCTTCGATCTGGCGAAACAGACCGAAGGCGTCGAGTGTCGCAAGGATGGCGGCGTCGTGGACGAGATTCCCGCTGCCTACAAGGACATCGATGTTGTGATGGCGAACCAGTCGGACCTGGTCGATGTCGTGCGCACGTTGAAGCAAGTGATGTGTATCAAGGGCTAGACTGAGGGTTCCTGCCCGAGGGAACGTTTCGATGCTGCTGACCATAACGACGACCCAGCCGCCGGCTTCCGATATCGGATACCTGCTGGAAAAACACCCCGCCCGAGTGCACGACTTCGAGCTCTCGGGCGGGCGTGCTTACGTGTTCTATCCGGAAGCGACCGAAGCACGCTGCACGGTCGCGCTGCTGCTGGACATCGATCCGGTCGGGCTGGTGCGCGGCAAGCCGGGGCAGAAATCCGAAGGCAGCGTCGATCAATATGTCAACGATCGTCCTTATGTTGCCTCCTCGCTGCTCAGCGTTGCGCTGGGCACCGCCTTCAAATCCGCCCTCGCCGGCCGCTCTCGTTCGCGCCCGGAGCTGGCACTCACTGCGCTGCCACTGGAAGCTCACATTCCAGCGCTGCCGAGCCGAGGCGGCGAATCATTCCTGCGATCGCTGTTCGAGCCGCTGGGCTACGAAGTCGACGCGACGGAAATTCCGCTCGATTCGCAGTTCCCGGAATGGGGCCGCTCGCCCTACTTCCGCGTCACGCTCAAATCGACGCGCACGTTGCAGTCCTTGCTCCAGCATCTGTATGTGCTGATCCCGGTGCTGGACGACGACAAACATTACTGGGTCGGCGACGCCGAAGTCGAAAAGCTGCTGCGTCACGCCGGCGACTGGCTGGGCAATCACCCGCAGAAAGAAAAGATCTCGCTGCGATACCTGAAACATCGCCGCAGTCTCGCGCGCGACGCGCTGGCTCGCCTGACGGCCGAAGAAGAACCCGAGGCTGCGGAGGCCGAGAGCACCATTCCCGAAGCGCAGCTTCGCGAGCAACGACTTGAAGAGAAAACCAGCCTCAATGCGCAACGTATTGCCGCGGTCGCGGAAGCATTGCAAACGTTGGGCAGCAAGACGGTTGTGGATCTGGGCTGCGGCGAAGGCAAAGTGCTCGCCGCGCTGTTCAAGCTCAAGCAGCTGGAGCGGCTGGTCGGCATGGACGTGTCGCTGCGATCGCTGGAGCATGCACACGACCGGCTGAACCTGGATCGCATGCCGCCGATGCAACGTCAGCGCATCGAGCTGCTGCACGGTTCGCTGATCTACCGCGATGACCGTCTGAAAGGCTTCGAGGCTGCGACCTTGATCGAAGTCATCGAACATCTGGATGCCGATCGCGTCTCGGCGCTGGAACGCGTGCTGTTCGAGTTTGCACGCCCCGGTGCCATCATCGTGACGACGCCCAATCGCGAGTACAACGTGCGCTTCGAAACATTGAAGCCCGGCCAGTTCCGGCATGGCGACCATCGTTTCGAATGGACGCGTGCCGAGTTTCGCGACTGGTGCGAACGGCAGGTCGCGCGTTTCGGCTACAGCGTGTCCTATCACGGCATCGGTGAGGACGATCCGGCGCTGGGGCCGCCGACGCAGATGGCCATTTTTCAGCTGGCCGTCGCCGCTTAGGAAACATTCATGGAAATCAAGATTCCCGAGCTCGCACTGGTGGTGCTGATCGGCACCTCCGGCTCCGGCAAATCGACTTTTGCGCGCCAGAACTTCCTGAAGACCGAGATCATCTCCTCGGACTATTGCCGAGGCCTGGTCGCGGACGACGAGAACGACCAGGCGGCGACCAAGGATGCGTTCGAAGTGCTGCAGTTCATCGCCGCCAAGCGCCTCGCTGCCGGCCGGCTGACAGTGATCGACGCCACCAACACGCAGCCCGAAGCTCGCAAACCACTCATCGAGCTGGCTCGCAAGTATCACTGCTTGCCGGTCGCGCTCGTGCTGGATATTCCGGAGCAGATCTGCCAGGAGCGCAATCGCACGCGCCCCGACCGGGACTTCGGCGAGCACGTCATTCGCAATCAGCGTACGCAGCTGCGTAGGTCGCTCGGCAATTTGCAGCGCGAAGGGTTTCGTCACGTCACCGTGATGCGCTCGGTCGAGGAAGCTGCGAGCGCGACGATCAAGCGCGACCCGCTGTGGAACAACAAGAAGAGCGAACGAGGCCCGTTCGACATCATCGGCGACATTCACGGCTGCTTCGACGAAGCCGTGCAACTGCTGCGGACACTTGGCTACGAAGTAACTGAGACTGCAAACGGCCCGACGGCAGCGCATCCGGCAGGACGCAAAGCCGTGTTCGTGGGCGACCTGGTGGATCGCGGCCCGAACACGCCGGCGGTGCTCAAGCTGGTGATGAACATGGTTCGAGCCGGCACGGCTCATTGCGTCGCTGGCAATCACGACGTGAAGCTCGCTCGCAAGCTATTTGGCCGCGATGTGAAGATCACGCACGGCCTCGCCGAGTCGTTGGAGCAACTCGAACGTGAGTCGCCGGACTTCCGCACCGACGCCGCCGAGTTCATGGACAAACTCGTCAGCCACTACGTGTTCGATGACGGCAAGCTCGTAGTCGCGCATGCAGGCTTGAAAGAAGAGATGCACGGTCGCGGCTCGGGTGCCGTGCGCTCGTTCTGTATGTACGGTGAAACGACCGGCGAGACCGACGAGTTCGGGCTGCCGGTGCGATACAACTGGGCCGCGGACTATCGCGGCCGCGCGATGGTCGTGTATGGGCACACGCCAGTGCCGACGGCGCAATGGCTCAACAACACGATTTGTATCGATACCGGCTGTGTATTCGGCGGATCGCTGACGGCCCTGCGCTATCCGGAGCGAGAGTTGATCTCCGTTCCGGCGCAGCGCATGTACTACGAACCGATCCGGCCGCTGGCGCCTGCGGTCGCAACCACGCTGACCGATCAGCAGCAGCACGACGACGTTCTGTATCTGGAGGACGTTGCCGGCAAACGGTTCATCGATACGACGCTGGAGCGTCGGATCACGATCCGGGAGGAAAACGCCAGCGCCGCGCTCGAAGTGATGAGCCGGTTTGCGATCGATCACAAGTGGCTGGTGTACCTGCCGCCCACGATGTCGCCGTCCGAAACTCACATGGAAGGCCCGTGGCTGGAATATCCAACGGAGGCGTTCGATTACTATCGACGCAACGGCGTGGCGTCCGTGGTGTGCGAAGAAAAGCACATGGGCTCGCGAGCAGTCGTCGTTGTTTGCAAAGACGCTGCCGTGGCTGCGACTCGCTTTGGTATCGAGGGCACGGCGCGTGGCGCTGTTTACACGCGCACCGGGCGCGGCTTTTTCAATGACGAGACGCTGGAAGCTGCTTTCCTGGAACGCGTCGCGGTCGCCTTGCACGAGGCGGGGTTCTACGACGAGTTCCAATCCGACTGGTTCGTGCTCGACTGCGAGCTGATGCCGTGGTCGGCGAAAGCTCAGGATCTGGTGAGGAATCAGTACGCAGCTGTCGGTGCCGCGGCGTCAGTGTCGCTGCGCGAATCATTGCGCGTGCTCGACACGGCCGTTGTGAACAACGAGACGCTGGCGCCGATGAAAAAGGCGTTCGAGGCCCGAGTGGATCTCGTCAGCCAGTATGTCGATGCTTATCGTCGGTACTGCTGGCCGACGGATGGACTGCGCGGGCTGAAGCTCGCGCCATTTCATATCCTCGCATCGGAAGGCCACGCGCACACGGACAAACCGCATCGCTGGCACATGGAAACATTGTCGCGTCTCGCGCAGGTGGATCAGGAACTGCTCGTTGCAACACCGTACCGCTGTGTCGAGCTGGACGATCCGGCTCAGGTGCAGGACGCAACTCTGTGGTGGGAAGCTCTGACCGCGAACGGCGGCGAAGGCATGGTCGTGAAGCCGGCCGATTTCCTGGCGAAAGGGCCTCGCGGGCTGTTGCAGCCCGCGATCAAATGCCGCGGCCGTGAATATCTACGGATCATTTACGGCCCCGAGTACGATCTGCCGCATCATCTCGAACGGCTTCGACACCGCGGCTTGTCCGCGAAACGCAGCCTGGCGATTCGCGAGTTCTGCCTGGGTGTCGAAGCGCTCACCCGGTTCGTGAACCGCGAGCCGCTGCGCCGAGTCCACGAATGTGTCTTCGGCGTGCTGGCGCTCGAGAGCGAACCGGTGGACCCGAGGTTATGACAGCTGTTTGGTGATCCACTCGTCGACCATGGTTTCCAGCACCGCGACCGGCACCGTGCCGGCCGCGAGTGCCATGTCGTGGAACGCACGAATGTCGAAGCGAGCGCCGAGTTTCTGGCGTGCGCGCTCGCGCAGTTCCAGCCACTTGCTCTGGCCGACTTTGTAACTGGTCGCCTGGCCGGGCCACACGCAATACCGTTCCACCTCCGTGGTCACGGACGAGCGCTGGTCGCCGAGCGAATCGACCATATAGTTGATGCCCTGCTCCAGCGTCCAACGTTTGTGATGCAAGCCTGAGTCGACCACCAGGCGCGCGGCACGGAACATATAAGACTGCAGGTAGCCGATCTTGCCGAACGGATCGTCTTTGTAAATTCCCATCTCGTCCGCCAGCTGTTCCGCATACAACCCCCACCCTTCGCTGTACACGGAAAAGCTCGACAGCCGGCGAACTGGATGAATCGCGGGCGACTCCTGCGCGAGCGACAACTGATGATGATGACCAGGCGACGCTTCGTGCGCCGTCAAAGTCATCAGCGTCCAGCGCGGCGTTTCGGCTGTGTCACGCAGGTTGATGTAGTAAGCGCCGGGCCGCGAGCCGTCGAGCGCAGGCGCCATGTAGTAACCGCCCGTTGCACCCGCCTCGATGTCCTTGGGCACACGGCGGATTTCCACTTTCGCTTTCGGCAGGCGGCCAAAATACTGCGGCAGCAGCGCCTGGATCTTGGTCATGCCGGCGTTGAGATACGCCAGCAACTCGTCCTTGCCAGCGTCGGTGTTTGGATAAATGAAACGAGGATCGGTGGATAGCGCACGCAAGCGCTGACCCACAGTGCCCTGGGTGAGCCCCTGCGCTTTGAGCAATTGATCGGCGCGAGAGGTCAGCTCCGCCATTTGCTCCAGGCCCATCTTGTGAACTTCTTCCGCGCTCATCGACGTGGTCGTCGCATAACGCAGCGCGTACTTGTAATACTCCTCGCCCTTCGGCAGCCGCCACACGCCACCTTGATCCGTTGCCTTGGGTCGAATCGCCGCGATCACATCGCGCTGACGCTTCAACGCCGGGTGCACTTCTTTGGCGACCAGCGCAGTCGTGCGCGCAGCCCAATCGCCAGCGATCTTTTTGTCACGCGTGCGACTGTCGATCGACGTCACCAGCATGGTTTCGCCCGGCTTCTGCTTCAGCATGCCGTCCATTTGCGACAGCGTGCGGTCGATGACGAACGTCGGAGGAATGACGCCCATGGCGTACTCCGCCTGCAGTCGCTCGCTCTCGTGATCCAGTTCTTTCGCGAACGCGGCCACGCGCGACAAATACGCTTCTGCATCTTCGCGCGTGGCGATCGAGTGCTGGGTGTGCAGGAAATCCGGAATGCTTCGATACGTGCCGCCGAGCTGGTGCACGCTGTACGGCTCCGGCCAGCTGAACGTGCCGTAGTCGAATTGATCGTAAGCGGCGACCACGCCGGTGTAGAGATAAATAAATGCGTCGTAACCGGCGCGCGACGAGGGCGTCAGCGCCTTGCGATCGACCTTCTTCAGGCGCTCGAAGCCGACGCGAGTGATGTCCCGATCCTTCTTCAGGGCCGCAAGCGAGCGGTCCTGCAACTCGCGCTTCGCGCCCGCATGATCACCCTTGTCCAGGCCCAGGCTGGTGCGCCACTCCGGATTGGACAGCACCGCTTCCTCATAAAAATAGTCGAGCACCGCATTGAGCTCGGCCTCGGCCTTTTTCGTTGCGTCCTGCGCGAACGCCAGCGAAGGCAATTGGGCCACGGCGGCGGCTGACACGGCGGATTGCAAAAACAAACGACGAGGAATCAAGCGGGCTCCTTGGGAGTCATGGAGCTGCAACAAATAGCACCCGGCGCGAGGCGCTCGCAAGCCGGCCAATCAGGCACGCAAGCGGCGCCATCGCCGCCGGGCTGCGCTGTATACAGGTAAGAACGCTGCGTCTTGGAGTTGCAAACTCGATGTAACGTCTTCGACACCTGGCCTGCCTAGCCTTTATGACAAGTCGATTTTTCGCCCCGCCCACAGGAAGCCAGGTAAATGACCCACGACCACTCACGCTGCTCGCGCCGTTCGTTCCTGCAGCAGGCCACGCTCGGCAGCGTCGCTCTGACCGGCATCGGCGGCATTTTGTATTCCAAGCACGCGCCGGCGATCGTCGCTTCGGACGCCGTGCGCCCGATGGCGAACTGGGGATTGCAGATCGGCGACGTCATCGACGGTCGTGCGATCGTGTGGAGTCGTGCCGATCGCGCAGCGCGCATGATCGTGGAATGGTCGCTCGATGAAACCTTCAAGCGCGCTCACAAGCTTCGTGGCCCGCACGCCCTGGAGGTGACCGACTTCACTTCGCGCGTCGATCTGGCTGGCCTGCCTGCGGACTCGGATGTCTTCGTCCGCGTCACTTACCAGGATCTCGACTCGGGCCGAGCGACCAGCGAGCCGGTGCTCGGCCAGTTCCGCACGCCGCCCTCGACGTCACGAAACATTCGCTTCGTGTGGTCCGGCGACACCGCGGGCCAGGGCTGGGGCATCGATCTCGGCTTCGGCGGCATGAAGATCTATGAGGCCATGCGCCAGACCAACCCGGATTTTTTCATTCATTCCGGCGACACCATCTATGCCGACGGCCCGATGGTGGAACGCGTGACCGACACGTCGGGCAATCTGATCTGGACCAATGCGTTCCTGGATGAAGTGCCCGAGAAGCTCAAAGTCGCGGAGACGCTGCACGAGTATCGCCGCAACCATCTGTACAACCGCTACGACGCCAACATCCAGCGCTTTTCCGCTCAAGTGCCGCAGATCTGGCAATGGGACGATCACGAAGTCACGAACAACTGGTCGGACAGCAAAGTGCTCGACTCGCGTTACACCGAGCAGCGCATTCAAACGCTCGTCGGCCGTGCGACGCGCGCGTTTATGGAATACGCGCCGATGCGTTGGTACAGCCAGGTCGAAGAAGAGCGCGTCTATCGTCACATTCCATACAGCCAGGACCTGGATGTGTTCGTGATCGACATGCGCAGCTATCGCGGCCCGAACA
>CAMLEO010000103.1 GCA_946478975.1 uncultured Steroidobacter sp. | reverse complement strand
CCATTCTTGATGACAGCAATGGGCAGATACTGCGTTGCCCATCCTGCGGTGTTGCCACATCGACGCGCAGGCTGCGGCGGCCGCCGTGTGCAGCTTCAGCGGACTGCGTGATCATCGAGCCTGACCCTGCCTGCCATTTGCCGATCGAACCTTCGAGCCACGCCGTGTCGACATCGAGGAAGTTCGACGCCGAATCGGACGGCGGCAACGGCTGGCCGGTGTCGCCATCGAACGTGCTGCCCGTATCTTGCTGATAAGGGCTCGCCTGCCAGTCCGGGAAGGCGATGTTGCGTCCCATGTCGAACGGCATGAAGCGCCACGGGCCGTGATATTCGTTGTTCGACCAACGATTGTTCTGTTCGAACGTAATCGCGTTCTGCACCACCGTGCCCAGGTACGGCGAGTTCGGCGGATTGGTGCCGTAGTTGGAGAACACTGCCATGCGGCCGCAGCGCGGATTGGTGCAATCGATCGCCGCCTTGTCGAGGCGGAATTCATTGTGATGAATGGCGATGTTTTGTGTCTTGTAGCGCGTGCCCCAGGTCTTGTCGAAGAACGGGCAGCCGTTGGTGGTGTCGAACGGCTCGCCGGGCCGGCAGAAGCGATCGGCGTTCTCCCACAGCGCGATGCCGTCCCAATTGTCCTCGAACAGATTGCCGGTGATCTCCGACTGCACGTATGAGCTGCCCGCACGCGCATCGCCGCCGGATTCGGAGATGTAGATCGCGCCGGACGGGAACGCGTCGCCTCGTTCGGCGCGGGCACGGCCTTGCACGAGCGCGTTGCGCTTGAACGCGTTGTTGCGAACCATGAAGTTGTAACTGACTTCATAGAACAGCCCGACGCCGTCGTTGTTCTCGATCAAGTTGCCTTCGAACAGGAACTCGCTGTTGTTGTTGTCGGCCCAGAGTCCCGGCCCGAAGTTGTCATGCACCCAGTTGTTCGTGACCACTGCGCCGATCGTCGCCCAGAATTTGCCGCCGCCGGTGCAGCCGCATCCCGGTCGCACCACTTCCCAATTGTCGCGGTTGTTGCCGACCACTTCGTTGTGATCGAGCACGACATTGCGCACGCCGTCGACGTGAAATGCGCTGAAGCCGTACTGGCCGTTGTCCTTGAGGCAGTTGTAACGAACCGTGTTGTCGGAGCCGATGAACACGCCGGCGCCGTCGTTGTCGTGCACGTAGTTGTATTCCATCGTCCAGCCCGTGCCGGCGTCATGATTGACGACGCCCTGGTCGTTGTTGGTGACGCCGAGGCCGAAGTTGCGGATCTCCAGATAGCGGATGGTGACGTCGGTCACCTTCTGCCCGCCGAACGCATACAGATTGAGGTTGCGTCCGTCGAGCACGGCGCCGGGCGCGCCGATGAACGTTGTGCCGTTGCCGGGAACGATCTGCGAGTATTTTTCATCGCCGAGAGTGTGGACGCCGGGTTTGAACCAGAACGTGGCGCCGGGCTGATTCCAGTTCCTGCCCTCGTTCGGTCCGGCTTCAACCTCGATCGCACCGGGCGGCTTCGTTGCCGGTCCGCTGAGCAGCTCCGTATTACCGCAGATCGGTGCGGGAGCAGAAGTGGGCCAGGTGGTTTGTGCGGCGCTGGGTCGAGTCAGAGAACAGAGTGCAAGCGCCGTGATGAAAAGAAATGAAATCGACGTTCGAACATGACACATTGGCAATGGACGCTCCTTGTCAGTGAGGCTCTGCTGTGATTTGCGCGCGAACGCATCGGCGATGCGTTGGCGGCGCGAAGCCTAGCACGATGCGTTCGCGAGATTGTGAACAGGGTCCGTAGCGACGTGCGCACTGGCTCGACAGCATCAGTGCGGTAGAATCCGTGCCTTCCTCTCGATCACGTCCGAGAAATTAGTGCACAAGCGAGACTTTGCAATCGATCAACGGCTGATTCGCCTGTCGCTGTTTGCGCTGATCATCGGCGTGCTCAGCACAGCGAGCGCCTGGGTGCTGCTTGCGGGCATTCGCTTTTTCACCAACCTGTTCTTTTTTCAGAGTGCCTCGTTGACTGAGCACTCGCCGGCGAGTCATCAACTCGGCGCGTGGGTGATCGCGATCCCGGCGCTCGGTGGGCTCATCGTCGGGCTGATGTGCCGCTTCGGCAGCGAAAAGATTCGCGGCCACGGCATTCCCGAAGCGCTGGAGGCCATTCTTTACGGCAAGAGCCGCATGTCACCCAAGATCGCCGTGCTCAAGCCGTTATCGTCCGGCATCGTGATCGGCAGCGGCGGGCCGTTCGGCGCGGAGGGGCCCATCATCATGACCGGTGGCGCGGTCGCCTCGTTGCTTGCCCAAGCATTTCACCTGACTTCAGCGGAGCGCAAAGCTCTGCTGGTCGCTGGCGCCACCGCTGGAATGACGGCTGTGTTCGGCACGCCGCTGGCTGCGGTGTTGCTGGCTGTTGAATTGTTGCTGTTCGAATTGCGCCCGAGAAGTTTGTTGCCGGTCGCGCTCGCTTGCTCGGTGGCTGCATTCCTGCGGCCGCTGTGGATTGCGCAAGGCCCGTTGTTTCCTCTCGAAACGGAAGTGCCGCAACTGGCGGCGCTCGGTTCGTGCGTGCTGGCGGGGCTCGCGAGCGGCGCGCTGTCCGCTCTCATGACGACAGGTTTATATCGAGTGGAAGATTTGTTCGCGAAGCTGCCGGTGCATTGGATGTGGTGGCCGGCGCTGGGCGGTCTCGTGGTCGGCGTCGGCGGCTTCTTCGAGCCTCGCGCGCTCGGTGTCGGTTACGACGTGATCGGTGACCTGTTGTCCAATCACCTGGCGCTGTCGGTTGCTGCCGGTCTGCTGGTCGCCAAGCTGATCATGTGGATGTTTGCACTGGGGTCGGGGACGTCCGGCGGCGTGCTCGCGCCGCTGTTGATGATGGGTGCCGGTCTCGGTTGTCTCATCGCCCCTTGGATGCCCGGCGGCGATCCGCGGTTGTGGGCGTTGGTGTGCATGGGTGCGACTCTCGGCGGGACGATGCGTGCGCCGTTGACTGCGGCCGTGTTTGCGTTTGGTCTCACGCACGACGTGAACGCATTGTTGCCGACGCTGCTTGCGTGCGCTGTCGCATACGGCTTCACTGTCGTCGTCATGCCTCGCTCGATTCTCACCGAGAAGATTGCCCGGCGCGGTCGTCACGTGTTTCGTGAATACGGCGTCGATCCTCTCGAACGTCATTACGTCGATGAGGTGATGACCCGCTCGGTGATTGCCATCGACGGCGCCATGACGGTCGGCGAAACCTTGTCCAGCTACTTTGGCGAAAGCCAGGCGCATCGTGCATACCCGATCGTCGTCGAAGGAGAGGTTCGCGGCTTGATCGACCGCCAGTCGTTGCTGCGTGCCGATGTCAGCAAGCCGGTGCTGTCCGTGCTGCCGCACGGCCGCTTCGAATTCGCCCTCTCCACGGAAACCTGCCGCTCGGTCGCCGCCCGCATGGCCGCGCTCGGCCTCGAACGTCTGCCCGTCGTCGAATCCAGCGAGTCCGCCCGCCTCATCGGCATCGTCTCCCGCAGCGACCTCCTCGGCGTCGCCCGTCACGTCCACGAAGAAGAATGGAAGCGCGAGCGCTGGTTTGCCGGGGATGCGTCTGCGGAGTAGGGGATGTTCGCCAGTTGGTGCCTCGACTGGCCGGCCCCGCTACACTGGACCCATGGAATCCAAGGTTGCCAAAGACGCCGAGCGGTCTCTGATCGAGGCAACCCAGCGCCTCAGCCCCGAGGAGCGCCTGAACGCCCATCTGGAACATTGCCGGCTCCTGATGGAGTTGTACGAAGCGGGGCAACGAATGCGTTCACAGTCCTTGCCACACCAGGTCTCCCATGAGAACCACTAGAGCCGGCGCTGTGAGAGCTAGCATGGACGCTGACGTCGTCCTCTCATTGGCGGTTCAAGAGGCAAAGGAGCTCGAACAAACATTCAAGGCGGCCAACTTCCACGCGGAGTTGTCGCGCGGTGATTTCAACGACCCGATTCCCGCTCTCCTGAAGCTGAGTGACAGCTTCGGCAATCGTGTAGATCTGCTCATCGGTCTCAGAGGCATGGAAGCGGATGCATTCTTGCGAATTCTGGAAGTCCCATTCCAAGGACAGATACTGCGATTCATCGGCAGAGAAGATTTCATCGCCATGAAAGCATTCGCTGGCGGCCCGATGGATATATTGGATGCCACTCGCGCTATCGCAGCCGCCGGCAGCGCTTTGGATAGAGCGCTCGTACGACGACTTGGGCAACAGTACGGACGGGACGCCCTGGAGCTGATCGACCGTTTGTTAGCAGGGTAACCTCCGCTCACTTCGGCTCGTGATGCTGACCGGAGGCACGCTTTGACATTCCCAACACCGTTCGCGAGTTGGCGCGCCGTTTGATCGATAACATGCACGGCATGAGATCGCCTCGCTCATGAGCGAGGCGCGGCGCATCGATCAGGGTTTGTTCTTTTTATAGGTGCCGATGAGCTGAGCTTCGGCGAGCACGTGGCCTTTCATCGCGCTCAGCAACTGCGCCTTCGTGGGATGGCCGAGGTCGGACAGGATCGTGTCGAGCGCGTAGAGCTTGAAAAAGTAACGATGCGTGCCGATGGGCGGGCAAGGGCCGCCATAACCGGTGCGCTTCCAATCGTTGATGCCGTCCTTCGCGCCGTGAGGCGAGCCCTGCTTGCCAGAATCTTCGGACAGCGCGTGCACGTTCGCAGGAATGTTATAGAGCACCCAATGCACCCAAGTCATCTTGGGCGCATGCGGATCGGGCACATCGGGATCGTCGACGATCAGTGCGAAAGTACGGGTGTTGGCCGGTGCGTTCGTCCATTCAAGTTGTGGCGAAGTGTCCGAGCCTTCGCAGGTGTAACGCGCATCGATCGACCCGTTGTTCGCGAACGCGGGTGAGGTAATCGCCAGTGCCATGATGAGCTCCAACACGTCGGTGCGCCTCCGGGCAGGAGTCTACGCCGGGTAGCGGACGAAGTCGTGGGTGCACTAGATTACGAGCAGGAGGACGAACCCATGCAGGATCAGCAACCCATCGCGCCCGACAACACTGCCATCCGCACCGCCTTGTGGCGCGCCTTGCATGTGCAAGCCGATCCGCCGCCGCATGTATTCAAAGATGAAGTGGGCTTGAAGCTGGCGGCGCCCGAAGAAGGTTGGCAGAGCCGTCCGGACATGAGTCCATTTACGCGACCATTCCGTGCTTCGATTCTTGCGCGCGCTCGTTTCGTCGAAGATCTCATCGAGGAACAAGCGGCGCGTGGCGTCGGGCAGTACGTCATTCTCGGCGCGGGGCTGGATACGTTTGCTCAGCGTCGGCCGGAGCTGGCGTCGCGGCTCGCGGTGTTCGAGATCGATCAGCCCGGTCCGCAGGCATGGAAACGTCAGCGGCTCATCGAGCTCGGTTTCGGCATTCCATCTTTCCTGCGGCTGGTGCCAGTCGACTTCGAAGCCGGCCAGACGTGGTGGGAGCGATTGGAACAATCAGGATTCGATTCGCGTCGGCCGGCGGTCGTCGTGTCGACTGGCGTGAGCATGTATCTCACAAAGGACGCGATCATGGCGACGCTGCGCCAGGTCGCAGCGCTCGCGCCGGGCTCGACGCTTGCCATGTCCTTCATGCTGCCGATCGAAATGACCGATCCCGAAGTGCGCCCCGGCATCGAACGCGCAGCGGCGGGCGCGCGAGCCAGCGGCACGCCATTCATCAGCTTCTTCACGCCCACAGAGATGTTGGCGATGGCTCGCGAGGCCGGCTTCAAAAGCGTGGAGCACGTATCGGCAGCGGCGCTCGCGGATCGTTACTTTGCGGGACGATCGGATGGCCTGCGGCCGCCGAACAATTCGGAAGAGATGCTGGTGGCGCGCTCGTGAGAGCTTGTAAGTCGCCGGGCGGCGCATGAGAATGTAAGCGAGGGAAACAATACACAACAGCTCTCGGCGGGGAGTATTCACAGTGCGTGAGCTACGGTCGGCAGCACTTGCCTCGGCCTGCGTTCTTGCGGCCATTTTGTCCGGATGTTCCATTTCCTCGCCGATGCGGCGCGATCCAGTCGTCGCAGCGCTCGTCGCACCGAAGATGCGAACCTTCCGCGACATGGCGGAGTTCGAGGAATATCGTGCGCGCGTGAGAGAGGCTGGCAAGCAGCGCGATGTTTACTGGTCGCGACTCGACCCGGATCGCAGCCCGCGAATGTTGCTGGCGCAAGCGGGCGAAGAGCCGTGCGATCCCAACATCGAAGATTGCGGCGCGCCGGACGCAAGCGAGGTTGCGGTGACGGCGCAGCGCGCCTCGCCAGCGCGCACTTCCATCACCAACAATCAGGAAAGCGACGTCGACGAAGGCGACATCGTGAAGCAGTACGGTCGGTTCCTGATCGTCCTGCAGGACGGCCGGTTGTTTTCCATCGATACTGGCACGCACGCTGCAGAGCTGCAACTCGCCGACCGCATCAATGTTTATTCCACGCCCAAGGCGCGAGTCTGGTACGACGAGCTGCTGATTCACGATAATCACCTGGTCGTCACCGGCTATAACTACGGCGAGGACGTCACCGAGATCAACGTGATTTCCATCGACGACGCCGGCAAGCTCAGGCTCGAAGTGCGTTATTACCTGCAGTCGGAGGATTATTACTCCGGCTCGAACTACGCCAGCCGCCTGGTGCGAGGTCGGTTTGTGATCTACACGCCGGTCGAGCTGGCTGCCGACGCGCCGCTGAAGATCCCGAAGATTCGCAGCTGGACGGCGAATGCTGGCTTCACACCGTGGCAGCCATTGTTCGATATCACCGACGTGTACTTGCCGATCCAGCAGACGTTGATGCCCACGCTGCATGTGATCTCCGTTTGCCGACTCGATGGACCGGAGAATTTTGGTTGCAACTCCCGGGGCATCGTCGGGCCCGCGTGGCGCGAGCTTTATGTCAGCGGCAACAACGCTTATCTGTGGCTGACCTCGGACTACAACGAATGGGCGTTCGGCCGGCGTGGAGTGAACGCGTGCGATAAAAGCGTCAATCTCGAACACGTTCCGGCATTGCCGGCGGCCGTGTTTCAGATTCCGTTCGGTACCGACACCGTCCGTGCCGTGCATACGATCGGCGTGCCGCCGGATCAGTTTGCATTCGACGAGCGCGATCGTGAGTTGCTGGTGCTGCTCGCGCGCGAGACGGAAGGGTGTTATCCGGATGAGGACCAGATCCCGTTCCTGTTCTCATCGATCCCGCTGAGGCTGTTTGCCACGTCGCCGACGACGCTGGCCAGTCATCAGACCGTCCGAGTTCGCGATGCGAGCAGTTGGGGGATACAGACTCGCTACACCAAAGATTATCTGCTTTACGGCACGGAAGGTCAGAGGGGCGAGATCACGGTGGTTCCTGTGTCGAACCCTTCGGGCCTGCAAGTGCTGCGAGCGGCGCACGCTGTCGAACGTCTCGAAGTGATCGGCGATAATGCCGTCGCGTTCGGACAAACCGAGAGGGATGCAGCGCTCGGTGTGTCGACGATCTCGCTGCGAACGCAGCCACGCATCGCGAACATGCGTGAGCTCGAGGATATCGAGGAAAGTGAGGGGCGTTCGCATGCCTTCAACGCGATCATCGACGATGATGGCAGCGGCACGTTCGGCTTGCCCACGATCTACCGATCCAGAAATCGCTGGAGCGCTCCGTCGGACGTGCAGTTCTTCTCGCTGGACTCGCGGCTGCGGATTGCGCCCGTGGGTGAGCTCGCCGGCCAGGATGCCGACGACGACGAGTATGACTGTGAAGTTTCGTGCGCGGATTGGTATGGCAACGCGCGGCCGATTTTCCTGGCCGGTCGCGTGTTTGCCCTGACTGGTGTCGAGCTGATCGAAGGTGAAATTCGCAACGGCGCGATGGTCGAGATCGGGCGCCTGCGCATGACTGCCGCGCCCGTGAATCCCTAGCGGCCCGGGCTGCGAACCGTTCGGGCCAGGAAGAGGTAATTGCATCGTGCCTGTGTATCAAAGCCGCCATCAGCCCCGCCGACAGACGACGATCACGGGCAAGATCGACGACGTCGAGCGTTACGATCGTTACTACGACATAACGTACGACGGCATCCAGAATCGGATGTTTCCAGCCATCGTGTTGCCGGTCGGCAGCCTGGTCGTTCGTGGCAACAATCCCAAGTACGATGCGCGCGTCATTCCGCCGGGGAGTGCGTCGAAGCTCACGAATCGCTTCAGCGGCCTGCGGCTGGATGGCCGGGCGGGCCACGGCGCGTTGTATATCGGCACGATCACGGGCGTGCTCAGAGAGCACGCGCATTACTCTTTGCCGAGTTGGAAGAAGCAGCCCGACAAGGTGTGGAAGCCTTCTTCGAGCGATGCGACGTCCGAGTTCATGCGCGAGCAGCGGGCGGGTGCGGTTCCGGATCCGCACTACAAGTTCTTTCTGTATCGCGTGAATGAAACATTGCCGTTCGCAGACCTGCGGGTCACCTCGCTGGCTTCGTTTATGAAACGAATGCTGAATGCGGGCGGGGCACAGCGCTACGGCTTGTCCGATCGCGCAGTGATCGATTTCCTCGCCCGTGCTTCCAGCGATCCCACCGACTACAGCGCCTCGCGTGGCATCGCCGATGCCGTTTTCGATTCGCGCAAACTCTCCGGCTTCGCGGGCGTGTGCGCCTACTCGTCGCGGGCGGATCGAGACAGCGGCATCGTCGTGAGTGCTGAAGGCGATGCGACCGGAGGTTTGATCCACGCAGTCTTCGGCGCCGACTCAACCGCCGTTACTACATTGACGCCGGTGCCGAAAAGCCCCGGCGTCCTGGCGTTCGATACATTTGCGGAGTTGAGCCAGGCGGTTCAAGCGTAGCTTTCGCTTCGCACTCCGCATGAGCCATCCAAAAGTCAGAATCACCAGCGCCGGCAACACCGCAAATCACGCGCTCGAAGCCCTGAGGGCCAAGGGCTACACAGTCGTTCTCTATCCTTCCGCGGATGAAGATGGCTCGAACGACTACTGGGCGACCAAGGACGGCCGCGACTTCATCGCCTCGGATCCCGTCGAAGTGCTCGGGCTGGTGTCACTGTGGGAACAGTTCGGCGACGCTTGGCGCGATCGCTTGGTACCTTCTCATCACGACGCGCTCCTGCATGCCGCGTTTCCCGACGATGACTACGCCCGTTTGACCGACGAGCAGTTCGCCACTGTCCTGCACTCGTATCGCGTTTTCTTCGCCGCTCTCGATATCTCGTTCCCGAATGAGCCCACTCGCGCCGAGCTCGCTGCGCTGGTGAACTCGTTCTATCGGGATTGCGAGGGATAATCCCGGTGTGCGCGCAGTGCTGGGTGGACACGGCTGGTGAGATCGACCTGAGTACCTGCGTCTGCACTGTACTTTCAAATCTCACTCAGCCGTGCCCGAGGCCTCATGCGGCTAATGGTCCTGACACAGCACCATGAACGGACACGACATCGAGCCGCCGCCGTCGTAGCAGGCCACCGCAGTGGTGTACGCACAGTTCGGCGGCAGGTTGGCGGAGCAAGCGCTTTGCGCCCAGAAGGGGTTGTTGCAATTCAGCGAGGTGCAGTCGTAGCGGGCGCCGCAGGCGGCCTGTGCATCGGGGCCCGATGCGAGCGCCAGTGCCGCCAGCGAGTTGACGATCACCCCGATCGCAAGCAGTTGGATTTTTCTGGAAGCGTTCACTGCCGATGCCATTGAGTCGTCCTGAGTCACGTGGTAACAGAATCCCACGCGAGCCGCCTGCGGAGGCGCACGCCGAAGCCGGAAGAAAAAAGATAAACCGCTGACGGAGCTACGATAATCGCTGCATGCGAACGGCGGCTGGCGGCCTGTACGCAGCTGGAATATTCACACTCCCGGCACGATCCTCATGTCGCGTACGGCGCCGTCGCCGAGTGCTTCGAGCGCTTCTTGATAAGCCGCACTGTCGTGAACCGCGATCGCCTGCTCGACGGAGTCGAACTCGATGAGCACCGTGCGCTCCAGCTTGCCATGCTCGTACGCCTTCGCCGGCGCTCCCCGCGCCAGGAAGCGTCCGCCGCCCGCTTCGATCGCCGGCCCGGCCAGCTTCGCGTAGTTCGCCAGCTTCGCCGCATCCGTGACCTTGTGATAGCACGTCATCCAATAAGCCTTGGCCATATCCACCTCTGGTAACGACGTGCATATTCTTCCGTGTGCAGGGCGCATCAACAAGTGTCGGCCTGAATGTCGCCGGCGAAGCACCTGAACCGTCGGGTCGGCGGCGCGTTTCGGCAGCGCTGCCCGAAGATACGTAATAACCGCCGCGGCTGCCGTTGACCACACATCGACACGCAACGACGGATCTCAGATGATCCCGCTTCACGTCGTCGGTGGTGCGACGCGCGTGCGGAAGTTACCCAAGTGCCAGTCACTCATAAGCGGCAGGAAGATCGCTCCGGAGAAATCCCGGGTGTTTGGTTGTCCGGCGGCGGGGCTATGGGCGAACGCATCGAGGCGAGGGATTGGAGCAGCAGCTCGCTCGGTCCCATTGAGCAGTGGCCGCCTGGTTTGCGAACCGCGGTCGGCATCTGTCTCGGCCTTCCCGTGCCCTCGTGCGTGGCATGGGGCCGGCAACGCGCGCAGATCTACAATGACGCTTACGCTCAGCTGGCTGCAATTCAACATTCGAATGCGCTTGGCGAGGATTTCGCGCGCAGCTGGCAGCAAGCGTGGCCGGCAATGCGCCTGTGTTTCGAGCGCGCCCATCATGGAGAGCCGGTACAGCTCGAAGATCAGCCGGTCACATTCGATCCGGCGCATGAACCGCAAACCATGACCTTCTCGTTCGCACCGATCCAGGACGAGTCCGGGAATGTCGGCGGCCTGCTGATCACATTGTTCGAGCCGAGTGCAGACGAGTTGCGCAACGAACTGGCGCGAACCAAAGCGGACCTGGATCAATACGGCCGCATGATCTCGCACGATTTTCGCGCCCCGGTGCGGACGCTCGAACAGATGGCGAAGATCGTGGCGAATGATTGCGCGCAACAGATACCGCCTCGCTCGCTGACCCTGTTGAATCATGTGGTCGCCGGTGCGGCGAAGCTGGCGCTGCGGGCCGATGTGCTCTCGCGGATGGAATCGCTGACTCATCATCCGCTGCACCGACAGAAGGTCGACGTCGCCGCGCTGGCGAGCAAAACCATCGACGAGGTGCGCGCTGCCGAGCCCGATCGCCAGGTCGAGATCGCGATCGGTGAACTGCCCGAAGTCGAAGCCGACTTCGACCTGCTGCGGCTGGTACTGCAAAGTTTGTTGTCGAACGCCTTCAAGTTCACTCGCCACGCCGAGCGTGCGCGGATCGAAGTGAACGGGTGGCGAGAGCCGGGGCGCGTCATTTACTCCATCAAGGACAACGGCGCCGGTTTCGATCCGAAGTACGCCGGGCGATTGTTTGGATTCTTTCAGCGCATGCACGCGGAGGAAGAGTTCGAAGGGCTCGGCATGGGGCTCGCGCTGGCGCGGCGGCTGGTCGAGCGTCACGGCGGCACGATCTGGGCGGATGCGGAGAAAGACCGTGGCGCCGAATTTCGCTTCACGCTGCCCGCATGACGAGCCCGGAGCCAGCGCACGATGTCCGCCCACATACTCATCATCGAGGACAATGAGATGAGCCTGGCGCTCGCGGAATATCTGCTGCGCCAGTCGGGCTACACCATCACCAGTGCCACCGACGGCGACAGCGGCGTGCGCCTGGCGCTGGAGAATCAGGCGCATCTCATCCTGTGCGACCTGGACCTGCCGGTGATCGACGGCCCGCAAGTGGCGACTACGTTACGTACCCACGATGAGTGGCGCAAAGTTCCGATACTCGCGTTCACCGCCGCCACGATCAGCGATGACCGCAGGCGCACGCTCGCGAGTCACTTCGATGGCTGCATTGCCAAGCCGATCGATCCAACCTCGTTCTCAACCACGGTCGCACGTCATCTTGCGCCCGAGTTGCGGGCCTCTCAGGGATAGAGCAGGCCAGTGAAACTCACCATCTCCGCAACCGTTCGCGCCCTTCGCCCTCTGCTGGCGGCGCTGCTGTTGATGCTGGCTCCGGTTTCATATCCTCAAGAGAACGGGGCGCTCGTCGATGTCATCGTGAGTCCGTCGCTGACCAGCATGAGATTGGACCGCAGCCTGCTGCGTGCCGTGTTCACGATGCGATTGCGGCAATGGCCGGACGGATCGCCGATTCGCGTGTTCGTGCTGCCCGACGCCGATCCGCTCAGCGACCTGTTTTATCGGGAGCGCCTGGGCATGTATTCCTATGTCCTGCGCAGAGCGTGGGACCGCATGGTCTTCACCGGCACCGGCTTCGCGCCCACCGTCGTGCAGACCGAAAAAGAAATGATCGAGCGCGTGCGGTCCACGCCGGGCGCGATCGGTTACGTTGGCAAACGTGAGTTATCCGATACCGATGTTCGAGAGTTGCATTCGACTGGCATGCTGCTGACTGAAGGCGCCAATGACTAACCGGATGCATCAACGCATTTGCGCTCGCGCTTCAGCTGCGCTGGTCGGCTTGAGCTTCTGCGCCTCCGCCGGAGCAATCGACTATCAGGTGCATGGTTACGCGGCGCAGGGTTTCGTGCTGAGTCAGCATAACGACTTCTTCGGCGACAGCACCGCTGGCAGCTTCGATTACTACGAGGCGGGCATCAACGCAGCGGTGCAGGTGAGTCCGAAGCTGTTCATGGCGGCACAGGCGGCGATACGCGATGCAGGCATCAGCGACGATGGATCGTTTCGTCTGGACTATGCACTGGCCGACTATCGTTTGATCTCCGAAGCCACGAATACCGCTGGTCTGCGAGCAGGCAAGGTCAAGAATGCGCTGGGCTTCTACAACGAAACGCGCGACGTGGTGTTCACTCGACCAAGCATCTTGCTGCCGAGTGTCTACAGCGACAACCAGAACCAGCGCAGCCTGATTTTCACCGCGCCGGGAGCGCAGGTTTACGGCAGCACTTTCATGGGCTCGCATGAGTTGTCTTTCAGCGGCACCCTCAACGCCGATCGAGACGTGCGCAAGTCCGACGAACGATTGTTGATCGAGCTGAGCGTACCGTTCGACCTGCGCATCCGCGATTCCTGGAACCTGCAGGTCATGGATTCGATCGACGGCGGGCGCTGGCAGTTTGCATACAGCCGCTTTGCCGGGCAGTTCCGGATGACGACGGACATCACGCTGCTGGGACGCTTCGACGTCGACCTGGATGTGTTTTCCGCTCGTTACAACGCCGAGCGTTTCACCATCACCGCCGAGTATGTGCTCATCGGCAACGACAACCTGCTGACGTTCTCGGGCACGCCGATCCTGCGCCAGAACGTCGAGGCGGACAGCGGCTATCTGCAAGCCGAATATCGCATCCGTCCGCAATGGACGGTGATGACGCGCATGGACGGCTTTTATCGCGATCGCCACGACCGCAGCGGCCGCGAGTTCGCGGCCGCGAATCCCGGCGTCGATCGCCGCTCGCAGCTGAGCGAAGATTTCATGATCGGCGTCCACTGGCGGCCCGACGATCATTGGGGCGTGTGGGCCGAACATCACTGGATCAATGGCACGGCCTCGCTGCAGCGGCTGGAGAATCCGCCGCCGGTGCGCGATCAGCGCTGGTCGATGCTCATGTTGATGGCAGGTTATAAGTTCTGACCGGCGCGAGCGGCATGGCCACCGAGACGGCACCTCCGCCCGGCGAGCCAGCGAGCCGCGCGCAGCCGCGCTTCAGCCTGATCTGGAAAGCATTGCTGCTGCTCACGATCCTGCTCGGCAGCACCTACGCGTATCTTGCGTATCTCGGCCACTCCAGCCTGCGACAGCAGAACGAGCGCTTTCGTCGCGAGCAGATGGAGCGCTTCGGCATCTCGCTCGACGCGTTGCTGGAGCGCGCGGGCGAAGAGCTGACGCGGCTCGCAACCAACATGGCCGCGGTGACCAGCACGCGTGGGCTGCAATCCTCCGATCTGACCGATGCGTCTCCCGCCGCGGGTTTGTTATCTGCGTTGACTCGCATCGAGTATTACTCCGCCGAGGGCGACCCGATTGCTCGCTGGGCGAGCAACGGTTTGCTGTCGTCGCTACCGATCGTGGTCGAGGCAGCATTGCAGCGAGTGCGTACGACGCATGAGCCGCTCACGCGTTTGATCTGTGCTCGCGAGTGTGTGTTGTACGCCGTCGTCCCGGCGTTCGATCGCGACGGCCGGGAGATTACGATTGTCGTGAGTCAGCTCGCCGCGGATCAGCTGGTGGCGTTTCGACGTGTTGCCGGTGCCGATGTGGGCTTGATGGAAGCGGGCGCGCCTTCGGACGAACGGTTGCCACCCCTGTGGGGCCGACATCTGCGCGTGCTGACAAACGCGCCCCTGTTGATTCCTGTGCTGAGCGGTCTGCGCACTCAAAGCACGGAGCCGGCGCCCAACACCCTCGTCACGGTATCCGTGAATGAGCACAGCTATCTCTTGCAAGTGCATGAACTATCCGAGCGCGTCGTCGGACGCGGCAGCGGGCCGGAGGCATTGTTCATCGTCGATGACACAGCAGCGCAAGTCCGAATCCTCGCTGATTTGAATGAAATGGCCTGGGCGATCGCCGGCGGCCTGGCGTTGTCGTCGCTCGGCCTGGTGCTGGTCGCGTGGCCGGTTTTGCGTCGGCTGATGCGCATCACGCGAGCATTGCCGGTGGTCGCCGAGCAGAAGTTTTCCGAAGCGCGAGAGCTGCTGAGCGATGGCGAGCAAGCGTCCTGGCTTGCGGATGAGATCGACGTGCTGCGTGAGGCTGCCGTGTTATTGGCGATGAAGCTCGAACGTTTGAACCAGGCGGAGTCGGCGAGCGCGGCGAAGTCGAGCTTTCTTGCCACCATGAGCCACGAGATTCGCACGCCGCTCAACGCGGTCATCGGTGCGACCGGTTTGCTCAAGGATACAAACCTCGACGATCGTCAGCGCGAGTACGTCGAGATGGCGCGCCTGAGCGGCAATGTGCTGCTCGACTTGATCAATGACATCCTGGATTTCTCCAAGATCGAAGCCGGACGCCTGGACCTGGAACATCAGGCTTTCAACCTGCGGGTGTGCGTCGAAGAGTCGCTGGACCTGGTGGCGAATCGCGCCGAAGAAAAAGGGCTGGAGCTGGTTTATAACTACGATCCGAAACTGCCGGACTATTTCATCGGCGACACCGCGCGCATTCGTCAGATCCTGGTGAACCTGCTGTCCAATGCAGTGAAGTTCACCGCGCGAGGCGAAGTCGTTGCGTATATCGATGGCGTGCCGGTGGGCGTCGATCGTTACAAAGTTCGGCTCGCCGTGCGCGACACGGGCATCGGCATTCCGCCGGAGCGCAGGCATCGGCTGTTCGAAGTATTCAGCCAGGTCGACGCTTCGACCACGCGCGTGTACGGCGGAACCGGGTTGGGCCTCGCGATCTGCAAACGACTGGCGGAAGCGATGTACGGAGAGATCGAAGTCGAGAGCACGGTCGGTGTCGGTTCGACATTCACGGTCACGCTGTCCATGCAGGCCGCATCGGCCGACATCGTGCCGTCGCGCACCGGCGTGATCGATCCCGCACGCTTGATGGGCCGGCGAGTGCTGGTGGTCGAAGAGAACGAGACGGCTCGCCAGATGCTGCGCCAGTACTGCAACTCGTGGGGCATGACGGTGATCGATGCGAGCTCTCCCGCGCAAGCCATGGAGATCGTACGCAGCGGACGACAGCTCGACGTGGCACTGATCGATTTCAGTTCTTCGACCATGGATGGTGCGAAGCTGGCCAGCGAGATTCGCGCGCTCGGCGGTTCGCATCCGATGAAGATACTTTTGCTCGCGGCGCATGGGCCAGCCAGCATCGCCGCGCGTGCCGCGGGTCAGTATGTGCAGGGCGTGCTGACGAAACCTTTGCATCAATCGCATCTGTACGATGCCCTGGCCGCGGTGCTCACGGATGCGACTGAAACGTTTCCTTATCGATTCAGCGTCAGTCGCCCGCGAGTGCAGCCGCCGCTGCGCATTCTGCTGGCCGAAGACAACGTCGTGAATCAGCGCATGGCGCAGCTGCTGCTGGAGCGCTTGTCGCAAACTGCCGATATTGTTTCCAACGGCGTGGAGGCGGTGAAGGCGGCGGCCCAGCTTCCCTACGATTTGATCCTCATGGATGTGTTGATGCCGGAGATGGACGGCCTGGATGCCACGCGTGAGATTCGCGCGAAGCTGCCCAAGGATCAGCAGCCCCGCATCGTGGCCATGACTGCCAATGCACTGACTGGCGATCGAGAGCGTTGTCTTGCCGCCGGCATGGATGATTACATCAGCAAGCCCGTGCAGCTCGACGAGCTCGCCAAAGTGCTGCAGCGACAGCAAGGGTATGTGGATGCAATGGCGACCGCCACGCTCAGAGCGACGACTCGCCCGCCCGCGACCACGGCGGAGCCGACGGAATATTCACAAGCGGCGGTGGATCAATTGGTGTCCGCAGCCGGCTCTGCGGGCGCGGTAGTGGTGTTGAGTGCGATGATCGACAGCGCGCCTCGATTACTTAGCGGTCTGCAGACGGCACTGACGGCAGGCAATGCCAAGGAGTTCAGACGCAGCGCGCACAGTCTCAAAGCGAACGCTGCGACCGTTGGCGCACACGCTCTGGTACAAACATTTCAAACGCTGGAAAGCCTGGGCGATGCTGGCGATCTGCTGGCTGCGACCGAAAAAACCGCAGCGGCGGATCAGGCGTATCGCAACCTGATCGAAGCGATCAAAAAGCTGCGTCAGCAATACACTGCGCGTTAGCGATAGAAAATGTGGTTGCCGATCTTTGCGACCACGGTCTTCGAGCTCGCCCAATACGGCTTCACATACGTGGCGTGATAATAGAGCGCGCCTGGAACCACCGACATATTGTGGCCGTCGTAGACGGTTTCCGCGACCCGCATCGCCTGGTCCCAGGCCGGGCCGGTGGGCTCGGAGCGGATCTCGAACGCCGTCCAGGAAAAGTGCGCGACCAGCCGGCGGCGCAGCCGATCCCAGCGCGTATCGTGCACGACCTCGCACACCGTCTTCGGGAAGAACGGCGAGGCCAGGCGATTCATCGTGACTTCGGCGATCGCATACTGGCCTTCCAGCGATTCGCCGCGGGCTTCGTGATAAATGTTTTCAGCCAGGCAGCGCAGTTCGGCCTCGCGTTTCAGCGCCGCGTCGATCTTGGTGCCGTCGAAGTTGCCCCGGGTCGAGTAGGCGAAATAAACGATCGTCCCGAGGACCAGGAACGGCAGCAGGACCATCGCGGGGAAGGCGAGGTCACTCTTGTCCCGCAGTGCCCAGGACAAGGCCACTCGACGTCGCCAGTACCCGGACCAAGTGCGTGCTTCCCGGAGCACGGATCTGAACATAATCTTTGTACGTTTCCTGGAGTCGGCAGGACGTATTTCGTGCCGACGCAGGGACCGATTCGCGGCGCGTCCCGATTTGGAGCCGGACGCGCCGCTGGCGAAACTGAACGGCGTTATTTAGGAGGCGGAGTGAGCGTGCCGCGAGGGCCGGGGGGCGCATGCTGGGGCAGCGCCGGCAGCGAGCCGATCATTCCATCCGGCCGCGCCTTGGCGAGCATTCGCTGATACGCCGGGCGCGCTTCGATCTTTTTCTTCCAGGCGGCGACGTTCGGAAACTGCGCGGTGTCGACCAGGTTGAGTCCCGTGGCCACGTCCAGCGGGAACTTCATCATGATGTCGGCAGCAGAGAACTGCGCTCCACCGAACCACTGATGCGTCGATAGAAACTCTTCTGCGAACTGCACCACGGCTTCCGAATCGACCAGCGGCGAGCGCTGCTTCGGCGGTTGCGTACGCCAGGCGCGATAGTCAGAAAACAATCGCGACGCGAGCGAGCCTTCGGCGTAATGCATCCACATCAGATAGTGAGGATAGTCGGCGCTGTCGAGCGCGGGGCGCAGGCTGCCGGGCGCGTGACGTTCCAGGATTGTTTCGATGATCGCGCCGGACTCCACCAGGATCTGATCGCCGTACTTCACCGTCGGCGCCATCGGCACGATGGGATTGATGGCGCGGATCGTTGCCATGGAGCCCATCAGGTCGCCGCGCTTGAATTCGAGCTTGTACGGCAGCTGCAGCTCTTCCATCAGCCACACGATGCGCTCCGAGCGCCGGCCCTCGAGGTGATAAATCGTGATCTCCGGCAGCGGCGCCGGTTTGTTTGCAACGGGCGCGGCCGTGCACCCGGCGAGTGACAGAGCAACCAACAGACTGGCGAGCGGGCGTTTCATCGATCCCTCAGTGTTATTCGTGACCCGCGCAGCATCCGATAAATCCGCCCGGCGCGCTGCCCGAGCACCGGCAAAGTAATGTGAAGCCTGCGGCGCGGGCGCGAAAATTTAGACGGATATAGTGCCGCTCCCTGGCCATAATGACACCGGTGTCTATCGGGCAAAACGGCGTTTTTTGGCCCGGCCGGCACTGCTTTGTCGACGCTTCGCATAAACGGATTTATTCACAAAGGGGGAATGGCCATGAAGGTTCGATATGTTCTGTTGGCGTTGGGAGCCATCGCAGCGGCCGGGGCGGCGCATGCCGCCAACCGGCCGGGCGGCTATACGACCATTTGCAATGAAGGCAAGACCTGCGCTGTGCCGGCATCGACCAATGTCGCGTTCGGCCGCGCCGATCAGTTCTTTTATAAAGTGTTGAGCGGCAGCTTCGCGTGCGCGGAAGCCACGTTTGGTGGGCGCGTTGCCGGAGGCGTGAATGAATGCTCGGTGCCAAACGGCACGGTGCCGACGGATCCGCCTCCGGGCGGCGGCGATCCCACTCCGGACCTTGGCTACTATCCTGGCTGCGCGATGCCGACTGCCACCGAAACCGTGCAGCTCACTGCGACTCGCGTTGTTGTCGCGGGTGAGGTGTTCGACGGGGGCAATCGACGTTACAACCTGTCGGGCGGCAGTCAAAGCGAAGGGCAGCCGCCGGTGTTCGATGTGCAGGAAGGCGGCGTCGTCAAAAACGTGATCATCGGACCGCTGGCGGCGGATGGCATTCACTGCCTCGGCAACTGCACGCTCGATCACGTCTGGTGGGAAGACATCGGCGAAGATGCAGCCACTGCGCTCGGGCCCGCCGGCACGGTGATGAATATCACTTGTGGCGCGGCCTACAACGGCTCCGATAAAACATTCCAGTTCAACGGCCGTGGTGAAATGCGCATCAGCAATTTCTATGTAGGCAAGGCGGGCAAGCTGGTGCGCTCGTGCGGTGACTGCACCAACAACGGCGGACCTCGCCGGATCTTCGTCAACAACGTGATCACGCGCGATGTGTCGACGGTCGTCGGCATCAACACCAACTTCGGCGACGTGGCGACGATCCGCAATCTCACGCTCAACAACAGCGGCACCAGCAAGACCAAGATCTGCCAGGTCTATAAAGGCGTCGTCAAAGGCCAGGGCAGCACGTCCGCGCTCGGCGTGGAATTCAATACGCCCAACTGCCAGGTGAGCCAGGGCGACGTGACTTTGCTGCCGCCGAGCCAGATGAACACGAGCGCCTGCACAGGCTCGTGCCCGATTCCATAACAGCCGATTCCATGACAAATGGCACCGGGCGCTTCCATGTCGGAGGCGTCCGGTGCTCTCGAAGTTTGCAACGTCAGGTGCTGCGGCCGATGACGCAGCTCACCGTCCCTTCGTAGTGCGTTTGAAATTCGCTCTTGATCGTTTCGCACACGAATTTGCCTTCGTCGCCCGTCAGTCCGTAGACGATCATGCGGCCGTTGCGCTCGTAGCGATTGCCGCGATTGAAGCTGAGATAAGTGGAATAGAGAGGCGCATCGTCGAACAAGCGGCGATAGCGCGGCTCCAGCTCTGCCTTGCAGGAGGACAAGCTCATCCTGCATTCCTTGCAGTTGTCGATGAGTTTCTGCCACACGCGTTCGGAGCGTTGCTGGCAGTCTTCGGTGCCGGCCATCTGTGCGAACAAAACCATGTCGATGTCACGACCCTGCACGTGCTTGCCGACGCGCAGCTCGGCATACACCGGCGTTTCGATGACCGTGGGATTCAGCGCCTCCTCACGGCGGTCGTGTATCACATACACCACGGCGGCGATCGCGAGCAGCAGCACGAGAAATTTCATGGCCCGATTCCAAGGTTGTCGTTTTGGAGCGGAATTGTGCCAGCTGCGCTGTCCGCGAACCGTGAAATGAATCATCGCCCGAGGGGCGAGGCTCGGCGAGGATAGGCACCATAACGCAACGAATGCTGCCGTCATTCCACCCAGGTGTTTCCGGCAGGTCATGGAGGATTGGATCGATGTCATCCCGCCGGCCGCTCCTGTTGATGGCGGTGCTGTTGCTATTGCTGGGAGTATTCGCAGGCCGTGCCATCTGGCAGCGGCCCAATCCGCAATGGACGCCGAAGCCGCCCGAGCCGCTGCTGCCCGGCGAGAACGCCATCACCAACGTGATCGTGCAGCAACGTGACGACGGCCAGTGGCTGGTGAGCTTCGATTATTTCTATCGAGGTGAGCCTGCTGCGATTGAGGCTGATATCGATGAAGTGCAGGTTCAGGACGTCAGGCCGCGAGGGGTCGCGTCGCTCTTCGAGCTGAAACGAGGCTCCAATCACGGCAGCGTCGTGCTCATGCATCCGGGCATCGCCACCCTGTCCCGGCAAGTTGTCGTCCGGATGCGCGGCTGGGATCCATCGCGGACGGTTCTTGCCAGCGCGCAGGTCGAGCATCTCATCG
>CAMLEO010000102.1 GCA_946478975.1 uncultured Steroidobacter sp. | reverse complement strand
CCGCCGCTCCCAGGAGTGCGGATATCCACATATCGGACGACGGCACGATCGAGCTGCAATTCCGTCTGCAGGTGCTCGGCCAGTTCGATGTCGGCTACTTTCGTTGTCAGCGCTGCCATTCGTTGCAGACCGAGCGGCCGTACTGGCTCGATCAGGCGTATCGAGCGAACAATCTCTCGAATCTGGACACCGGCGCGGCCCAGCGCAATCTCCACAATCTCGCCGCCTGCTGGTCGATCGCCAAGCTGCTGCGCCTGAAGAATGTGCTCGATGTCGGCGGCGGCGACGGATTGTTGTGCCGTCTGCTGCGCGATTACGAGCTCAATTGTTTCGTCCACGACAAGTACGCCTCGCCGACGTATGCGCAGGGCTTCCAAGAGCCGGATTTCGCGCAGCCGGACATGATCGTGGCGTTCGAAGTGCTGGAGCATTATCCAGAGCCGCGCAAAGAGCTGCAGGCGCTGTTTGCAAAACAGCCGAAGGCGGTACTCGCGAGCACCGGCATCTTCAGCTCACAAGGTGCGGACTGGTGGTATCTCGCACCGGAGTCCGGCCAGCACGTGTTTTTCTACAGCAAGGCGGCATTGCAGCTGATCGCTCGCACTCACGATTACGAGTTGATCGTGAGTAGCGGCTATTTGTTATTTCTGCGGCGGGACGTCTGCAGCGGGCTGAAGAAGAGCCTGGCGAAGACGCTGTTGCGTTCGGCAGTCCGCAGGTTCACGAGGGTGCGGTTGGCGATGTCTTCCGCCGACGGCGTTTGGAAGGATCATCTGCGACAGATCGATCGGGCGAAGTCGCGCTCGGCTTCGTAACGCGATCGTCAGTCGGCAACTCGCGCGGTGGCGCGCTCGATTCCCGTTCGATCAGCGTACATGGCAGGACTTTCTGAGTTTGTTTGTTTTCGTGCGGAGCCGAGGGCGTCACCGCCAGATGCAACATGCGAATGGCGCTTTGGGCCATCTCGGCGATCGGCTGGCGCGCCGTCGTGATCGCGGGCGATACGATCGAGGCGATCGGCGTGTCGTCGAAGCCGACCACGGTGACGTCTTCGGGCACGCGCAGATGGTGTCGATGCGCGACTGAAATCGCCGCCGCCGCCATATCGTCGTTGCACGCGATGATGGCCGTGCATTGTGGAAACGTCGTCAGCAGACGTTCGGTAGCAGCCAGCCCCGATTGAAACGTGAAGTAACCCTGTTCCACGGGCGCATGATCGATGCCCGCAGCGGCCATCGCGTGCAGATGACCTCGCATACGTTCCTTGGCGCCCTTCGAGCCTGGGACGCCGGCGATGAAGCCGATGTGTCGATGACCCAGCTCGATCAACCGTCGCGTCATGCGGCCCGCGATGTCGAAATGATCGGCCGAAACGCTCATCGGGTGGATTTCGACATTCGCCGGGGAGATTGCGACCCAGATTGCCCGCGCCTGGCGCAACAGCTCCAGCACTTCAGGGGAGTCGCAAGCCGGCGAAGGCAACAGGAACGATTGCACGCCCGTGCGCAGCAGCGCTGCAATTTCAGCCGTGCGATCGGTCGGATCGGCATCGGCGGTCAGCGTCAGCTGCATGCCGAGCCGGCTGGTCTCGCGAAGCGCGCCGGTGAGCAGCTCGCTCAAGAACGCCTGGCTGGGATTGGAATAAACGAACGCCACGCGCGAAGGCCCGGAGCCGGCCAAGGCGCGGGCGGCGACGTTCAATCGATAATTCAGCTTCTTGACCGCCGCGAAGACGCGTTCTTGCAGTTCGGGGCGCACCAGGTGGCCGCCTCGCAGCACCCGAGAGACGGTCATGCGCGAGACGCCGGCAGCTTCGGCGACGTGATCGATCGTGACTTCCTGCACCTGGCGGCGCGAGCGGCGTTTCTGGCGCAGAGCTTGAGAAGAAGTCGAATGCTTTGGCGACTGTGAAGTCGCCGCCCCCTTGGAGGAACGACGCATTGGCGGCTCTACGCTGCATGACAGGCTGATGACAGCGATATCATACAGACGTGAGCCGGCCGCGGCCAAGCCGCCGGATCAACTGGCGGCAGGCACTCGATGGTGTGCGAGGAAGGTCTCGGCGGCTTCGCGGCCCATGTATTTGGACAGCTCGCGCGGTTCGACGCGTGCGAGGTCGACGACGATCATGCCGTCGACGACATCGCTGAATTTCGCATCGACGTTGAAGCCGATGACTTTAGCGCCCAGCTTCAAATACTGGCGCAGCAGCACCGGCACGCCTTTGCCGTCCGGCTCGATCTTGGTCATCAGCTCGGACAGGCCATCCAGGTCGCCGAGCACAGCCAGGTCGCCGCTCAACGCCGCCAGCGAATGCGTGCGACGGAACGGACGGCGAGGGCGAATCAGCTGCGCGAGCTCACGGTCGAAGCAACTGCGCTTGAGAAAGTCGACGAGCAGTGCCTGCGAATGCGGGCGGTACTCGGCGCTGACGCTGACCGGGCCGAACAACACGCGATAACGCGGGTGTTGGGCCACGTATTGAGCGATGCCTTTCCACAGCAACAACAGCGCGCCGAAGTTGCGTTGATGCTCGGGCACGATGAACGAACGGCCGAGCTCCAGTGCGTTCCCCAGGGCTCGTAGCAACGGCGCGCCGTACGAGAACAACGAATGCGTGTAGAGGCCGCGATGGCCGTGGTCGCGCAGAATCTCGTCGACGTGCCCCAGGCGATACGCGCCGATGATGGCGCCACGGGCGCTGTCCCAAGCAAACATATGAACGTAGTGATCGTCGTAACGATCGAGGTCGCGACTATGGCCCGTGCCCTCGCCGACAGCCCGGAATGCAATCTCGCGCAAGCGGCCGATTTCCCGCAGCGTCCACGGGATCTGCTCGGCACGCGCGAACAGCACCTGCGTGTCGCGCGATGTGACTAAAACATTCTCAGGCGGGAGCTGCGCGATTTCCGCTTGGATGAGTGCCGTTGCGACCGCATCCGCCGGTGGCTGTGGCACGCGCATAGTGCGACGTTGAATCGTTCGATGGGCTTCGAGCGCATAGGTGCTCAGCCGCAGCGATCGCGCGAGCGCGGCGTCGTCCGTTTGATCTTTCAGCTCGCTTGCCTTGATCGCCCGACCGACGGTGACGGGAATCACTCGATTGCGTTTGTTCAACAGCTCGTGAGACAGCATCACCGTCCGCATGCGCGGATGGAGCATTCCCAGCGTTTGGAAGATCGAGCTGTTGCCGCCGCCGAAGTGCATGGGAACGACGGGGCAGCCGCACATGCGCAGCAAGCGGGCCGCAGTCGCACTCCACAACGGATCGCATACGCGACCGGCCGTCAGGTGCAGATGGGACACGGCGCCGGCGGGAAAGATAAAAATCATGCCGCCTTGCTGAACGTGACGAAGCGCGGCGCGCATCCCGCGTCCATTCTGTTGAGTGGCATCGGAGCCGCCGAAGACATCGACGGGAATGATCACGTCGCGTAATTCCGGGATCCTATGCAACAGCTGATTGCCGAGCAGCTTCGCATCCGGCCGCAGATCGAGCAGCAGCTGGATCAAATACAACCCTTCGAGGCCGCCGTACGGATGATTGGCGACGATGGCTACAGGTCCAGAGCGCGGGATCAGCTCCAGCTTCGCTGGATCGATTTCGAAACGGACTTGCAGGATTTGCAGCGCCGCCTCGGCGAAGCGGGCAGGCGAGTCGAAGTTGCTGCCGGCCAGCTGGCGATGGATGTTCGCCAGCCGCTGCAACGCCAGCGCGCGCTCGGCGACGTTGAGCAGCAGGGGACCGACGGCAGGAATTTTCTTGAGCGGCCCCGTCAGTTCGAACGGCGACACAACGCTCGACATGCTGGATGGCTCCGCGACATTTCAGATGCCGCGTACGCTAATTCGCCAACATGACAATTGAATTGCGCCGCCACGCTGCGGCGAAGAAATGCGACTTCTCGCACAGGAAAGATTCAATGCGGGCCGAATTTGCGAGCCTCGGCTTCGCGCTCCATCTCCAGGCTGTTGCCGCCGTCGCCGCCGCCTTCGAAGCTGCGCATTCTCATGCGCAGGTCGGCGTATGTCTTGACCAGCGAGCGCCGCACCGATTGCACATCGGTGCCCATCAGCTCGGCGATCTCGCGGTGTTTCTTGCCTTGTTTGAAGTGCCGCAGGATCGTGAGATCGCGCTCCGGCAGCTCTTCCAGGCAGCGCTCCATCAGCGCTTCTTCGCAGGGGCGCGAGTGATAGCCATACTTGGCGAGCTCGTCGATGGCTTTGTTGATGATGGGCCGCGCATCGGAAGCGTCGTCGATGGCGGCGAGCTGGCGCAAATCGGCGGCCGTTTGTTCCAGGACCCGACTCACCACTTCGGGCGGAACGCCAAGGTCCTGCGCCAGGCTCCGGCTGACAGCGCTGGTCGGTCCCCGACGCAGCCCCACTCGTTGCAACCAATCGCGAAGTACGCGTCGCAGTGCAGTCATTTCTTGTTCAAGTCCCTGCATCATATGGGCACTTCTGGCACTTGGGCCGCCGTGGCCGGCTTGCATCGTTGTGGGGCATACACTAGTACATTGCGGCAGTATTTCAATACGGTTAAATATCGAGGAAAGATGCGAGCGGTCGAAACAGACATTCGTCACGCCGGGCTGCCATTGGTCACGGACAGGAAAAAAATCCTTGGACCCTGTCGGATACTGTGCGGCGCTGTCGTTCTTGAGCGGTAACGCTTGCGAACCTCGCGACAAAAATTACGGAGAGCTCAATGTCGACGAATCCTGCCCCGACGCCGATCGAACAGCGCGAGCTGGTGCTGACGCGCATCCTAAATGTGCCGCGCGAAAAGCTGTTTCGCGCCTGGACCGAGCCGGAGTTGCTGAAGCCCTGGTTTGCGCCCAAGCCGTGGATCACGTCCAAGGCGGAGCTCGATGTGCGTCCGGGCGGGGCGAGCCTGATCGTGATGCGCAGTCCGGAAGGCCAGGAATTCCCGAACCGCGGCGTCTATCTGGAAGTGGTGAAGAATCAGAAGCTGGTGTTCACCGATGCGTTCGTGCGGGCGTGGGAGCCTTCGGAAAAGGCATACATCGTCGGCATCATCACTTTCGAAGATCACGATGGCGGCACCAAATACACGGCGCGCGTCCAGCACTGGTCGGTGGCCGATCGTGACTCTCACGAGCAGATGGGCTTTCATTACGGCTGGGGCCTCGCCACCGATCAGTTGGCCGCGTTCGCTGCGACGCTGTGAACCCGGCTGAAGTCAGCTCGCAGCTGCGAGATCTCGGCGTTCGGCGCGGCGGCGTATTGCTCGTGCATACGTCCTTCCGCGCCGTGCGCCCGATCGAAGGTGGGCCTGAAGGTTTGATCGCCGCACTTCGCGATGCGCTCGGCCCAGAAGGCACTCTGGTAATGCCGTCGTGGTCGGCGCTCGATGACGAGCCGTTCGATCCTCTCACCACGCCCTCGGCCGACGATCTCGGTGTGGTCGCGCAAACGTTCTGGCGCATGCCAGGCGTGCGCCGGAGCGATCATTTCCATGCATTCGCCGGCGCCGGGCCGCATGCAGAGGTGGTGACGGCGGACCCGTTGCCGCTGCCGCCTCACATTCCTGCAAGTCCCGTCGGGCGCGTGCACGACTTGAACGGTCAGGTGCTATTGCTCGGCGTCGGTCACGATGCCAACACCACACTGCATCTCGCAGAGTTGATTGCCTCGGTGCCGTATCGAACGGAGTCGTACATCACCGTCCTGGAGCAGGGACGTCGCGTGCAGCTGCGCTATGGCGAAAACAATCACTGCTGCCAGCGATTCGTGCTGGCGGACGAGTGGTTGCGAGGTGTTGGTCGACAAGCGGAGGGGCGGGTCGGTCGCGGCCTGGCCCGGCTCGCGGATTCTCGCGACATCGTCGCTCTTGCCGTAGAGCGCCTGGTCGCGGATCCGCTGTTATTTTTGCATCCGCCGGAGGCGGGATGTGCCGAGTGTATCGAAGCGCGTCAGAGTGTCTCGGTGGAGCCCATCAAAAACATCGGTTGATCGGTCGCGGTCTGCGCCGAGACGCTGATCCATTGCCACGCGTCGATGGTGTCGGGGACCTGCGCTTGAGCTTCGTCGATCAAGTCGCAGCCGCTGCGATGCCGGCTCACGCTTTGCGCAGCCGCGGCGGCGGAGGGGAACTCACCCACGAAGTCATCGTTGAGCCACAGCTCGCAGCCGGCGCTGCGATCGCTGGAGGCGCGAATCGTCAGTGTTCCCGCAGGGATGACAGTCGCATACATGGTGAACCTCCTTGGGGGAATCGCTTTGGGCGGCTAGAGACCTTATGCCTTTCCGACCCGTTTTTACAATCGCAGATTCGTCGAACGTTTGCGACAACCTATGTAATGAAACAATGTGGCGTGCACGCAGCACTGGAGGCGGGAATGCGGCGCGCCACTCCGGGGCGGAATGGCGCGTAACGACGTAACGATTGCGCGGCCGTGGTGATCCGGCCGCTCGAATTACTTCTTGGCCTTATTCTGATTCTTGCCTTGCGCTTCGCTCGACGCTTCCTCGGTGAGGCTCTTGTCGAGTTCGGGCAGCGCCGGCAGCTCTTTCTCGTCCGTCAGCAGCGGCTTCAACTGCTCGTGCAGCTTGGTGGCGAGTGCATGCGTGTCGGTGTACGCGGTGACCAGCTTGGCGTTCTTTTCGTTCGCCTTGGTCAGCTGCTCGTCGGTCTGCTGCTTTTCTTTGCGCAGCGTCGCCATGTTGGCTTCGGCCTGGCGGCGGCCATCGGCCTCGTCCTGCTTCTCTTTGCGCAGCGCCTTGAGCTTCTTGACCACGTTCTCCGGCGTGTCCGCCAGCGCAGCGTTGATCGCTTTCATGGCCTTGTCTTTTTCGGCCACGAAGCTCTTCATCTGCTGCATTTCTTTGGAGAAGTTCGCCCGCTCGATCTCGATCTGGCGGGACGCATTCGCCTGCGCGACGCGGATCTCCTCGGCGGCGGTTTCAGCGACCGTGCGGGCCTTCTCGGCCGCGGTCAGCTTCTTTTCCATCTCGGTGATCGCCTGCTTGGCCTCGGCGCGCGCGACGGCGACGCTGGAGTCGGCCTCAGCGATCTTCTTGATGACTGCGTCAAGCGCGACCTTGAGTTCTTCCTGAGAGCAGTTGGGATCCAACTTCAAAGCATCGGTCGCAGACCGCATCAAAACCTGCTTGCTGATCGCAAGCTCTTTCCAAACTTTCAACTGCAGCTCAAGTTGCGCTTGTTCCACATTCACTTCCTGGGGTTGGTTACGGGTTGACAAAACGTTGCTGGCCAATGGCGGCGCGGAATTTTCGGGGCGCGGATTGTATGCCAAAAAGGGGCTGTGCGGACGGCCGATTACGCGGGTTTTGCGCAGAATCTGGCCGGAATCGGCCTTCGATGGCACTTCAATTCGCGAGTTCGGGACCTTCCGGATTTGCCGACGGGCTCGGGCGCGGCGGCTGAAGATGGTGTCGGGCTCTGCAAAATCCAAGGCTTAGGCGAAAAAACTACGGCCAGCTCCATGGACGGTGGACGATGGGGGCGGGCAATCCGTTCGACAAGGCACGCGACGAGCGATTTCCTCAAACCGTGACCGGCCCCGCGATTTGTACGCGGTTCCGACCTGATCTTTTGGCATCGTAAACCGCCGCGTCCGCAAGCGCGATGAGGTGTTCGCCCCAAACGCCGAGAGTATCGCTCGTAGCGACCCCGATGCTGCAGGTAAGGCGGATCGGTTCGCCGAATCCTTCGACGCGCACCTCGGCCACTCGGTTCCGGATGCGCTCGGCGATCGGCTGGGCCGCGGACACATCGGCGCTGCTCAGAATCACCACGAACTCCTCGCCGCCGTAGCGCCCGATGACATCGGACTGGCGCAGTTCGGCGTGAATCGGGTCGATGATGGCGCGCAGGCAGGCATCGCCGGCCTGGTGTCCGTAGGAGTCGTTGATCTCCTTGAAGTGATCCAGGTCGATGAACAGCAGCGCGATCGGCAGCCCGCGAGCGCGGGCGCGCAGGCAGGCGGCTTCCAGGCGCTCGACCAGCGAGCGACGGTTCAGAACACCGGTCAGCGGATCGGTCTGCGCGCGCTTCTCGGCGTCCGAGAGCGCCAGTCGCTGGTCGCGCAGGCGATCGGCGACGCCCAGGGCGATCAGCACTGAAGCCGCGACCATCGACAGCGGCAGTCCGTAATAGAGCAGCCCCTCGGCACCTTCAGGATCGGTCACCAGCAGGCGAATCGCGGTCGCGATGGTGAAGCCTTCGAGCAATCCCCACGCGATCAAAAACCAGCCCGCCGCGCGGTTGTCTCGCTTCCAGGCGAGGAAAGAGACCACCAGCGTGAAGATCGCGGAGCCCAGGAACACCAGGTTGCCGATTGCCGCGACCACGGCGCCCATGCCGACATGCTGAGCCAGGTTGGCAAATGCGAGCACCACGAAGCTGGCGGCCAGCCACCCGAAAACCCGATGGACGCGCGGCGAATACAAACGCAGCTCGGCGATCTCGCGGACGAATAAACACGCGGCCGCGCCGCTTAACGCCGCTGTCACATTCCAGGTGTACGACAGCACCGGCAAGCCGTACGAGAGCAGCGGCCATTCGAACCCCTGGCCCGAGAGGTAGGCGATGTACAGCGCCTGCAGGGAGAACAAGCTCGCGTACATCAGCAGCAGGCGGTCCGAGAGCACGAGCCAGATCAGCAATGACGACATCGCCATCGCCATCAGTGCCCCAAAAGAGAGCGCAATCATTCGCGCGTGCTCGGCGCCGGTCGCGAGTGTTTGCTCCAGCGTGGACGCCGCGAACGACAGGCCTTCCCAGCCGTTGCCTTGCGCATCCACTTGAACATACAACAGCTGGCCGGTGGCGAGCCGATCCGGCAGTGCGAACACGATCTGGTGCATGCCGCGGAAGCCGGGCAGGTAGGTGGCAATTCTCAGTGGCTCCGCGCGCCCCTCTTCGACGACGAATGCCTGCACCTGCATTTGCCGCCCCTTGCTGATGTTCAGCGTGGGGACGGCGCCCGGCGTGGAGTTTTCTTCAGCGCGGAGGCGCAGCCAGAACGGACCGTTCTGTTTGCGCGCGGCCTTGAAATCGTAGGGAATGAAGCTCGCATCGAGCGCGCCGCTGGTGACTTGATCGGCGGATGGAGCGGGCGCGGCGGGATCCAGCATCTGGATTTCGAACGTAGAACCGCCGATCGTCGCCGCTGCCGCGGGCTCAGCCGCGGCGGCAAGGGCGAGCAAGCAGGCGCCGAGAGCACACAGCCACACGGCCCACCACTCACGCACGATCGCCTCCCCACTATTGTTCTTGACGCCCTGGCGAACGTCGAACGGCGCGCATCCTAACATGCTGCCGCTTCTCCGCCGCGGCCCGATAGGGCAATCGGCATCGAATTGACGCAATTGCGGTTGTCGGGCGATTGCCTGAAGCGTGAATGCGACAGTCGCTGCATGAACATCCGAAGTCGCGGCTGCCGCGAACACGGTGTGGCTATGCAGGGATTCATGAAACATCTTCGAACGAGTCTCCTGGTCACGCTGCTGAGTACCGTGTCGGGCGCGGCGCTGGCCAACGACACCTGGGACTTTCGCGTGTTCCTCGACGACAAGGAGATCGGCACGCACCGCTTCGAGCTGCTCGATGAGGGCGGCGGCGCGCGTCAGCTGATCAGCCAGGCGCGCATGGCGGTGAAAATTCTGTTCGTGACTGCGTATACCTACGACCATCGCGACGTCGAGCACTGGCAGGGCGATTGCCTCACCCAGCTCAGCTCCAAGACCGACGACAACGGCGATAAATATCAGGTCGAGGTGCAGCGGCAGGGCGCGTCAACGGTCGTGAAGACGCGCAATGGCGCCAAGACGTTGGGCGAGTGCGTGCTGACGTTTGCGTACTGGAATCCGGCGATGTTGAAACAGACCCGGCTGCTCAACTCGCAGGATGGCGAGCACGTCGAAGTGAAAATCACCGATGCGGGCGCCGACTCAATCCTCGTGCGCGGCGTGAAGACCGCAGCTCATCGATATGAGCTGCGGAGTACCAATCAGAAACTATCGATCGATCTTTGGTACTCGCCGAGCGATGAGTGGCTCGCGCTCGAGTCCAAGACCGAGCGCGGCCAGAAGCTGATTTATAAGCTGAAGTAGCTCAGGCGGCGTTGCTGGCCGCAGCGAACTGTTGCAGATGGAAATCGGCATCGCCCAACGTCAGATCGATGGCGGTGAGCCGCTTGAAGTAATGGCTGACCATCAGCTCGTCCGTCATGCCCATGCCGCCGTGAAGCTGCACAGCCTGCTGGCCGATGAACCGGCCCGCCTGGCCGATCACCACTTTCGCCGCTGACAGCGCACGGCGGCGTTCAGTCGCATCCGGGTCGAGACATTTGATCGCGGCGAGATAGCTCATCGATTGCGACTGCTCGCTGTTCAGGAACATATCGGCCATGCGGTGCTGGAGCACCTGGAAGCGGCCTATCGGTTGTCCGAACTGCTTGCGATTCTTGGTGTATTCCAACGTCGTCGCATTCACCGCCTTCATGATCCCGACGGCTTCAGCGCACAGCGCGCTGATCGCCTGCTCGTGGGCAGCTTCGATCGCCGCGAAGGCTTTGCCTTCGGCACCGATCAGGTTCTCGCTCGGCACAGTGACTTTCTTCAGCGCGATGTCGGCGGCGCGCTGGCCGTCGAATGTGCCGTAGTCCTTCACAGTCACGCCGCTCGCTTTCGGGTCGACGCGAAACACGGAGACGCCGTCGGTGTCGCCAGTGCGACCACTGGTGCGAGCGGTGACGAGCAGCTCATCGGCTGCGCCGCCGCCGAGAACCACGCTCTTCAAACCGTCGAGCACGTAACCGTTGGATGTTTTCTCCGCGCGCACGGCCACGGAGTTGATCTCACCGCGTGCTTGCGGCTCTTGATGAGCGACGATGATGATGCGGGCCCCTGATGCGACATCCGGCAGCAAAGTTTTATCGCCGAGCCGAGTGAGCAACACGGGCGTCAGTACGGCGGCGGGCAGGAACGGTTCGAGCAGCAAGCCTTCGCCCAAGGCATTCATCACCAGCATGGTTTCGACCGGGCCGCTGCCCAGGCCGCCGTGCTCTTCTGGAACATTGAGCGCCGTCAGGCCCAGGCCGGCCAGCGCTTGCCAGGTCTCGCGGCTCCAGCCCGGCTTGCTCTTGAGAATCTCGCGGCGGGCCTCGAAAGAATAATTGTCGCGGACGAAACGCTGCACCGTATCGGCGAGCAGCTGCTGTTCTTCGCTGAAATTGAAATCCATGACGTTGACTCTTAGAGGCCCAGGATCATCTGGGCAATGATGTTGCGTTGAATTTCGTTCGAGCCGCCGTAGATGCTGACCTTGCGATAGTTGCAATAGGTCGCAGCGAGCGGCGCCGCGTATTCCGGCCCGGCGACGCTGGCGAGATCGCCCTCGTCGATGGATTTACGTTCGAAGGGCAGGGCGTACGGACCGACGGCGTACATCATCAGCTCGCTCAACGCCTGTTGAATCTCGGTGCCTTTGATTTTCAGGATCGAAGCTTCGGGCCCCGGCGCGCGTTTTTCCGATTCGGCGGACAGCGCTCGCAGGTTGGTGATCTCCAGCGCCATCAAATCGATTTCGACCTGGGCGACGCGCGCAGCAAACAACGGATCTTCGAGCAACGGCTTGCCGTTCTTCATTTCCTTGCGAGCGATGTCTTTCAGACGACCGAGCTCGCGCTTGGAAGCGCCAACGCCCGCGATGTTTGTTCGCTCGTGGCCGAGCAGGAACTTCGCGTAAGTCCAGCCTTTGTTTTCTTCGCCGACCCGATTCTCGACCGGCACGCGCACGTTCTCGAACCAGACTTCGTTTACTTCGTGCCCGCCTTCCATGGTGATGATGGGACGCACGGTGATGCCCGGCGTTTTCATGTCGATCAACAGGAACGAAATGCCCTGCTGCGGCTTCGGCGCGTTCGGATCGGTGCGCACCAGGCAGAAGATCCAGTTGGCGAACTGGCCGAGCGTGTTCCAGGTTTTCTGGCCGTTCACGATGTAGTGATCGCCGTCCCGTTCAGCGCGCGTCTTCAGGGATGCGAGGTCCGAACCGGCGCCGGGCTCGGAATAGCCCTGGCACCACCAATCGTCGGCGCTGACGATGCGCGGCAAGAACCGCTGCTGCTGCTCGGGGGAGCCAAAAGCCATGATCACGGGTGCGACCATCTTCAAACCGAACGGAATCGTGCGCGGTGCGCCGGCGGCCGCGGCCTCTTCGTCGAAGATGTGCATTTCGACCGGACCCCAGCCGGGTCCGCCGAATTGTTTCGGCCAGCCGGGGGCTCCCCAGCCGCGCTCATAGAGAATCTTTTGCCAGCGGGTGTAGTCCTCGGCATGCAGCGCGAGGCCGCTCTTGACCCGCTCGGCAATGTCTTTTGGCAGCTGATCGCGCATGAACTGGCGCACTTCGTCGCGGAATGCCAGCTCTGCGGGCGTGAAGTTCAAATCCATGGGGAAAGCCTGTAACTGCTATGCAGAATGATCGTTCTCGATGCGGATCTGGATGATAGGGGGCCGCCGGCAGCGTCGCAACCGCGGCCAGCCCCTGCAGAGGATCGGCAATAACGGGCGGGAGGTCCAGTTTTCCGGCCATCTCACGCGATCGATGCTCACATACCTTGACCGCTGCAGCGCTTGGTTGCGCAGTGCGAGATGTGGTAGTTTTTGGGCAGAATCTACGCCCGCATTGTGGAACGATCGACGGGCGAGCCAAAGGTGCCGCTGCAACACGGGGGATTGGGGAGCATGTCCCAGAAGCATTTCGATTTTTGGCCTGCGGGTCTGCCACGCAATATCACCGCGCCCGCGACCAATCTGTTCTTCAATCTCGAAGTCTCGGCGGCCCGCTATCCCGACAAACCCTATGTGATCTTTTTCGAGCGCGAGCTGACGTTCGAACGCTGCAAGGCCGAAGCGGAGCAAATCGCAGGCTTTCTGCAGCAGGACTGCGGTGTGGCACCGGGCGATCGAGTGCTGCTGGTGATGCAGAACAGCCCGCAATTCATCCTCGCGTACTACGGCATCCTGCGCGCGAACGCGGTGGTGGTGCCGGTCAATCCGATGAGCGTCACCAGTGAGCTCGATCACTACGTTAAAGACAGCGGCGCGAAGGTCGCTCTGATCGCCCAAGAAGTGTATCCGCAGCTGCAGCCGCTGATTGGCGAACATCTGCAACGTGTGATCGTCGCGGCGTACAGCGATTACATCGATCCGGCGACCACGTTGCGTCTGCCTGAGGTCGTCAGCGCGCCGCGCAAGGCGATCACAGATGCGAATGTGACTTTGTGGAGCGACGCGCTGGCGGCTCAACGCACGCCCGGCCCGCTGACCATGGGTTCGGATGATCTTTGCGTCATTCCTTACAGCTCGGGTACGACCGGGCGGCCGAAGGGATGCATGCTCACGCATCGGAACGTGATGCACACGGCGATTTGCAACACGGTGTGGATGAATGCGAGCGCCGATTACCGCCAGCTGGTGGTGCTGCCGTTCTTCCATGTGACCAGCATGCAAGGCGGCATGAACGCGCCGATGTTCCAAGGCAGCACCGTGGTGCTGATGTGTCGATGGGATCGCGATCTCGCCGCCGAATTGATCCAGCGCTATGAGCTCACGGCCTGGACTGCGATCTCGACCATGGTCATCGACTTTCTCGCCAATCCGCGCTTGAGCGAATACAAACTTTCGAGCCTGCATCGCGTGACCGGCGGTGGCGCAGCGATGCCGGCAGCGGTCGGCGAACGGCTGCAGCAGCTCGTCGGCACGCCCTACATCGAAGGTTATGGATTGACCGAGACCATCGCGCCCACGCACATGAATCCCTTGCTGCGGCCGAAGCGGCAGTGCCTGGGAATTCCCACGTTCAACACCGAATCGCGCGTCATCGATCCGGAGACCTTGCAGGAAGTCCCGCAGGGCACGGTCGGCGAGATCGTTTCCCATGGACCGCAGGTCTTCCAGGGCTACTGGCGCAATCCGGAAGCCACCGAAGCGGCGTTCGTGAAGCTCGACGGCAAGAAGTTTTTTCGCACTGGCGATCTCGGCTATGTCGACGAGGACGGTTACTTCTTCCTGGTCGACCGCCTGAAACGCATGATCAATGCTTCCGGCTTCAAAGTCTGGCCGGCGGAAGTCGAGGCACAGATGTATCAACACCCGGCGATCCAGGAAGCCTGTGTGATCGCGGCCAAGGATGCGCATCGAGGCGAGACGGTAAAAGCCGTCGTGGTCCTGCGCGCTCCTTATAAAGGCAAGGTGACGGAGGAGGAGATCATCGAGTGGACGCGCCAGAACATGGCGACTTACAAACATCCACGGGTGATCGAGTTTGTCGACGCGCTGCCAAAGTCGGCCACCGGCAAGGTGCAGTGGCGCTTGCTACAGGAAGCGGAGATGGCCCGTGCCTGAAGGGCGCGGCATTGGATTCAAACAGGGGCGGTTACGAATAAGGCGGGAATAACCATGGCGACCAGAGCATCAGAAACCACTCGCATGATCGAGACGACCAGCGCGGCAGCGGCCGCAGCTGCACCGAAACCTCACGTCGGCAAGCAGGACAGGCACTTCGTGACGGCGCTGTCGCGCGGCCTGGACGTGCTGTCCTGTTTCCGCAGCGGCAGTCGCCTGCTCGGCAACCAGGATATTTCCGAGCGTTGCCGCCTGCCCAAGTCCACCGTCTCGCGCCTGACGTACACGCTGACGAAGCTCGGCTATCTGCACTACGTGAAGGAGTCGGGCAAGTATCGATTGGGAACCGCGACGCTGGCGCTGGGGAGCGCCGTGTTGGGCCGGTTCGAAGTGCGCGACCTGGCCCGTCCGCTGATGCAGGAACTCGCCGATGCGACGGGTACGTCCGTGGCGCTCGGCGCGCGTCAACGCCTCAGCATGGTTTGCGTTGAAGTTTGTAAAGGCAACGCGGTGCTGTCGTTGAACATGGAAGTCGGCATGCGCCTGCCGCTCGCGACTTCCGCAATCGGTCGCGGCTACCTGGCGGTGTGCGCCGATACCGAACGCGCCGACCTGCTCGATCAGCTGAAGGAGCTCGATCACGTGGCCTGGCCGGCGTTGAAGCAGGGCATCGAGAAGTCGCTGGCGATGTATCAGGAGCTCGGCGTGTGCAGCTCGTTCGGCGAATGGCAGCCCGACGTTAACGGCATCGCGGTCGGCTTCCGTCCCGGCAACGGCCTGCCGCCGATGGCGATCAACTGCGGCGCGCCGGCGTTCAAAGTGTCACAGGAATATTTGCTGAACGACGTGCGGCCTCGCCTGGTCGAACTGGTGCGCAAGATCGAAGAAGGATTGGGACAAGCGCGCGCCTGAGCGTCGCTCACAATTCGTTCGTTCGCGAACAACGGCGCGCATCGAAAGGTGCGCGCCGTTTTTCATTGTCGAGGGATATGTCACGCGCATGTCATTAACTTTCGACGTAGCTGACAGCCGACGCTCATGACTCACTGGAACTTTTTCGCTGCAGGGCCAGTTAATTCGCCAGATCCTTCGGTAAACATTTCAGGCAATCAACGAGCATGCGCGAATCCGTTTCAGCAGAGAGCGCCGGCGTGGAAGCGCACGCTGCGTCCGCGCATGCCTCCGCTGAAAACATTGCCGCGCGCCGGCGCAACCAACGCGTTCATCACGGCACGTCCGAACCGCCGGCGGTCGCGCTGCTTAGACACGTATTAAATCCGGCGGTCATCGTCCTCACACTATTACTGAGCGTGATCCTGTATGCGCAGGAGCCCACGCCCGCGTACTTCGCCCTTGCAGCGCTGGCGTTTTTGATCGCCTCGCAGGTCGTGAGCGAGCCGGTGATGGATTGCTCCGCCCGCAAAGGCCTGCTGGGCGTCCTTCAGCACCGCATCTTTTCCGAGTGGCTGCTGGTGTCGGCAGCGCTGCTGCTGATGGCGTTCGCGTTCAAGGTCACTGAGACATTTTCGCGACGGGTAATTCTTACTTGGTTTGCAATCACCCCGTTCGTAGTGGTGGCGGCCGAAGCGGCATTGAGGCGTTACGCTGCATTCGCGGCCCTGCGCGGCAAGATTCAGCAGAGCCACATCATCATCGGCGCCAACGAGGCCGGATGGCGGCTGGCGAATCGGCTGCGTGCCCATCCGCACCTCGGCAGCTTCAAAGGCTTCTTCGACGATCGCGGGTCCGATCGCCTGCCGGACCTGCCGCAGGAACAGCTGCTGGGCGAGATGCCGGACATCATCAATTACGTTCGTTTGAACAATGTCAGCAACGTTTATATCTGCCTGCCGATTCGCGCCGACGTGCGTGTCACCAAGCTGCTGGAGGAGCTGAAGGACACCACCGCGTCTGTTTATTTCGTTCCCGACATTTTCATGTTCGACCTGATGCAGGCCCGCGTCTGCGAGCTCGACGGCATTCCGATGCTGGCAGTGTGCGAGACGCCGTTCGCAGGCCTCGACGGCGTGATCAAACGCGCCAGCGACATCGTGTTCTCGTCGGTCCTGTTGCTGCTGGTATGGCCGCTGATGCTGCTCATCGCGATCGGCGTGCGCTTGAGCTCGCCCGGCCCGATCCTGTTCCGCCAGCGCCGCTACGGCATGTATGGCGAAGCGATCCATGTTTATAAGTTCCGGAGCATGAGCGTCTGCGAAGACCAGGGCGCAATCGTCCAGGCCCAGCGCAACGATCCGCGCGTCACGCCGTTCGGTGCATTCCTGCGGCGGACTTCGCTGGATGAGTTGCCGCAGCTGTTCAACGTGTTCGGTGGGTCGATGAGCTTGGTGGGCCCGCGGCCGCATGCCGTGGCTCACAACGAAGAGTATCGCCGCCTGATCGAAGGTTACATGCTGCGCCATAAGGTGCGGCCCGGAATCACCGGATGGGCGCAAGTCAACGGCTTGCGTGGCGAGACCGACACGGTCGACAAGATGCAGCGTCGCGTGGAATACGACCTGGACTACCTGCGCAACTGGTCGCTGGGTCTGGATCTGACCATTCTGTTTCGGACCGCGACGCTGGTCTGGCGCGATCGCAACGCCTACTGAACTTAGCAACGAGCCGGCAGGTAGCAAGTTATGCGTAAGACCCAAATACACGTCTGGATCACGATGATGTTCTGCGCGCTCGCCGTCGCTGCTCAGGCAGTGCAGACGGGCACCATTCACCTGCCGTTCTAAGCGACGTTTATGAGCCTGGCCGCGTCGAACATCGTCGGCGCATTGCTCCGCTATCTGGATGCGGAGCAGGTGGACCATATTCGCGACGATCAGCCGGACGGCAACGTCTCGGCCGCCAGCGCGTCGGCCAGCATCGTCGTGTCCGAAGAGTCGTTGTTGCGCATGCCGACGACCTTGCACGAGTTCTGCCGCCGCAACGAGCTGCAGCTGGTGCATTTCTGTCCCACCGAAAGCGGCGAGCTGTACACGCTCAGCGGCCTGAATGCGCAGCAGCGCCCGGAATTCTTTTCTTTATTGATACGCACCCGGCGCTCGGCCCGCAGCTGGCTGCAGTCCAAGCTGGTTCGTTTGCGCCGCTGGCGGGAGCCGGCCGGTTTGTTGATCGCGTGTCTCGGCCCCGAAGGCAGCGGCCGGGTCAATGTGATCGAGCATTTGAGCGCACATCCGCTCGCGCCTTTCATGCAAGCTCACATCATGGACCTGCGGCCGCACATGATGCGGCCGGTGCCGGTGAATCCGGAATCCAAGATTCCGCGCGGCCGGCTCAGCACGTTTGCAAAATTGATGATGTTCTTCGCCGACTACTGGCTCGGCTACTGGCTGCAGATCCGGCCCAAGCTGGTGCATGCAACCCTGGTGGTGTCGAATCGCTACTTCGATGACATCCTGGTCGATCCCCGGCGTTACCGTTTCGGCAAGCCACATGCGTTTGCGCGTTGGTTGCTGCCGTGGATTCCACGGCCCGAGCTGTGGCTGGTGTTCGATGTCGCTTCGGAAGTCCTGCAGACCCGCACTCGCGAGGTTGCTGCAGAGGAGGCGGCGAGACTGCGTGGCGAATATCGAAAGGTGCTGCGACGACAGGAGGACGTGGTCGTCCTCGATGCGAGCCAGCCGATCGAAGAGGTGAGTGCCGAGGCGGAGCGGGCGATCGTTGCGCAACTGGCGAGACGCACGGCCCGGCGTCTTGGATTGCCGGACACCAGCAAGAGCAATCCCACCACGACCGATGTGCTGTTGTTCTTTTGTCGGCGGCACGTGCCGGTGCTGAGCAAGCTGGTGCGTGTGTTATTCAACAGCGACATTCATTGCCGCCTGCCGCCGGACGTTCACATGCCGCATCCGTACGGCATCGTCATTCATCCGCAGGCAGTGATCGGACATCGCGTCACAGTCATGCAGCAGGTGATGATCGGCGGGCGCGACCGGGATGAAAACATTGCGCCGGTGATTGGCGACGATGTGACGATCGGCGCGGGCGCGCGAGTCCTCGGCGACGTGCGCATAGGAAACGGCGCAATCATCGGGGCAAATGCAGTCGTGACCCGAGATATTCCCCCGGGGGCGACTGTGGTTGGCGCCAACCGAATTGTTCCGACAACTCAGATTCCGCTCACCGCCGACAGCGGCAGCGTGGTCACGCAGTTTCCGGTCGCCTCCCGACGCTGAATTCCGCCAGCTCGCCCCCATCAATGCACCACGGTGGGACGGTGGTGAAAACAGCCGCGCCGCTAAACAGTGAATCCTTTCACTGTCAGCATGCGAGGTTTCTCAACCGCAACGCGGTTCGGCTACACTAGCGCCCCTTTGTGTGAGTTAATGCGGCCGCTGTGGGCCAAACCTTCCTTCGTCCGAACAGGAACTTGCGAGCGCAATGAGCGACTCTCTGCGAGCTTTGCTCGACTCTACGCCTCTCGGGGCTGGCAACGCCCCCTACATTGAATCCCTTTACGAACAATTCCTCGCCGATCCCGCGTCGGTCGAGCCGAAATGGCGCGACTATTTCGCTGGATTGGCGGCGAAAGCAGGCGGCGCGTCCGATGTAGCGCACGGCCCGATTCGAGACGCGTTGGCCAAGCGCGCGTACTCCGTAGCTGCGGCTCCTGCGCCGGCGGCTTCGTCGATTTCGAACGATGCCTTCGCGAAACAAGGCGCCGTGTCGCGCCTGGTGCAGGTGTATTCGAATCGCGGTCACCTGCTGGCGAACATCGATCCGCTCGGCCTGATGCGCCGGCCGGTGCCTGAAGTGCTCGAGCTGTCGCACTTCGGCCTCGGCGATGCCGATCTGAACACCGAGTTCTTCACCGGCAGCCGCGTCGATGCGATTCCGAAGCGCATGAAGCTCAAGGACATGATCGCGCAGCTTCGTCACATCTACTGCGACACCATCGGTGCCGAGTTCGCGCATGTTTCCAATTCCAGCGAGCGCCTGTGGCTGCAGGAACGTTTCCAGGAAGGCCGGGTCCAGCACCGCTTCGGCGCCGAAGAGCGCAAGACCTTCCTGCGACATCTCACCGCCGCCGAAGGCCTGGAACGTTATCTCGCCACCAAATATCCGGCGCAGAAGCGCTTCTCGCTCGAAGGCGGCGATGCACTGATTCCCCTGGTCGACGATCTGATCCAGCAGGGCGGCCTGCGCGGCGTCGAAGAAATGGTCATCGGCATGGCCCACCGCGGCCGCCTCAACGTGCTGGTGAACGTGGTCGGCAAGTCGCCGCAGAAGTTGTTCTCGGAATTCGAGGGCATCTACGACGTCAACCACATGCAAGGCTCCGGCGACGTCAAATATCACAAAGGCTTCTCCACCGACATCAAGACGCCGGGCGGCAACGTGCACGTCGCGCTCGCGTTCAACCCGTCGCACCTGGAAGTGGTGAACCCGGTGGTCGAAGGTTCGGTGCGCGCTCGTCAGCAGCGCCGCTCCGACGCCAAGGGCGAGAAGGTCATTCCGTTGTTGATCCATGGCGATGCCGCATTCGCGGGCCAGGGCGTCGTAATGGAAACATTGCAGATGTCACAAGTGCGCGGTTTCTACACCGGCGGCACCGTGCACATCATCATCAACAACCAGGTCGGCTTCACCATCTCCAATCCGGAAGATGCGCGCTCGACCATCTATTGCAGCGACGTGGCGAAGATGATCGAAGCGCCGATCTTCCACGTGAACGGCGACGATCCGGAAGCGGTGGCGTTTGCCGCGCGCCTGGCGCTCGACTATCGCATGAAGTTCCACAAAGACGTGGTCATCGATCTGGTCTGCTATCGCCGTCTTGGCCACAACGAGTCGGATGAGCCGTCGGCGACGCAGCCGGTGATGTATCAGAAGATCCGTGCGCAGAAGACGCCGCGCCAGATCTATGCCGAACGCCTGGTCGCCGAGAAGGTGCTGACCATGGCCGAGGCCGATGCCATGGTCGATGAGTATCGTCGGGAGCTCGACGAGGGCAAGTCGCAGGCCAAGCGCTCGCTGGGCCTGATCGGCAACAAGCACACCGTCGACTGGTCCAAGTATCACAACGTCGATCTCACCGAAGTGGTGACGACTGGCGTGCGCATCGAACAGCTGCGCGAGCTCGCCACCAAGCTCACCACCTTGCCGTCGGAGTTCACGCTGCATCGGCAGGTGACGAAGATCGTGCAGGATCGCGAAAAGATGGCGGCGGGGCAGCTGCCGATCGACTGGGGCTTCGCCGAGAACCTCGCGTACGGCACGCTGCTCAACGAAGGATATGAAGTGCGCCTGATCGGCCAGGACAGCGGCCGCGGCACATTCTTCCATCGTCATGCGGTGTGGCACGACCAGAATCGCGGCGTGAGCTACGTTCCGCTGCAGAATCTC
>CAMLEO010000101.1 GCA_946478975.1 uncultured Steroidobacter sp. | reverse complement strand
TGCCCCACAGCGCTACCATCTTGTCGAGCGCCGGAGCGAGCTTGTCGATGTCGCGGACGACCGAGTTCAGGAAGCTGACCTGCGTGGTTTCGGGCAGCTTGTCGAAGAAACCGAGCTGCTCGGCCAACTCGTGGGCCTGCGCAATCTGCCGCGACCGACGTATGCACCCGAGCAGTGGGCGATTCTCGAAGCGTTGCTGTCGGTGCTGCCCGAGGCTGTCGCTGAGTTGCAGCTGGTGTTTCAGGGACAAGCACAGGCTGACTATATCGAAGCGGCGCTACGAGCCTTGCAGGCACTGGGCACGAGTGATGAGCCGACGGATCTCGCGCTCGCGTTCGACTATCGCTTGCAGCATCTGCTGGTCGACGAGTTCCAGGACACATCGTTTGCGCAGCTCGATTTGTTGGAACGACTGACCGCTGGCTGGACGGATGGCGACGGCCGCACGCTGTTTTGCGTCGGCGATCCGATGCAATCCATCTATCGCTTTCGCCAGGCCGAAGTTGGTTTGTTTCTACAGCTGCAGCGGCAGGGGCTGCGCAACGTGCCGCTCGAACCGCTGGTGCTCAGCTCCAACTTCCGTTCCACGCGGCCCATTATCGAGTGGGTCAACCGTGTGTTCCCGAGCGTGCTGTCGCCGACTGACAATCCGGAGCAGGGCGCGGTTCGCTACAGCCCGAGTATCGCAGCGGTGCCGAGCACTCGCGGTGGCGTGAAGGTCCATCCGTCGTTCGAGAAAGATGACATGGCCGAGGCACGCCAGGTCGTGAGGTTGGTGCGCAAGAGCCTGGCCGACGATCCGGAAAGCACGATCGCTGTGTTGGTCACCGCTCGTTCGCACATTGGATTGATCGCACGCGAGCTGCATGCGGCGGCCATCGATTTTCAAGCGATCGAGATCGAGCCGTTGCAGGATCGGCCGGTCGTGCAGGACCTGATGGCGCTGACGCGCGCTTTGTTACATCTCGCCGACCGCACAGCCTGGCTGGCCGTGCTTCGCGCCCCGTGGTGTGCGCTCACGTTGAACGACTTGCATGCGATCGTAAATAACAATCGCGCGTCGACGGTGAATGAGCTGATTGCAAACGTCGTAAACGCAAACGAAGCGCTTAGCGGCGACGGGCGGGCGCGACTCACGCGCGTGTACGCAATTCTTCAGGCGGCGTTAGCCGAGCGAGGCCGCTCCCAGCTGCGTGATTGGATCGAACGCACCTGGAACGCGCTGGGTGGCCCGGCTACGTTAACTCGTGCTCAGGACCTCGACGATGCCGACGCCTATCTGCGCCGTCTCGATCAGATCGAAATCGCCGGCGATCTCGACGACGCGGCCCGCTTGGAACAGCACCTGGATCGATTGTTTGCTCGACCACGGCCGGAATCTCGCGCACGCGTCGAGGTCATGACCATCCACAAGTCCAAAGGTTTGGAATACGACGTGGTGATCTTGCCCGCGCTGAATCGCTGGGTGCGCGGCGAAGGTCGTGAGCTGATGCGCTGGACGCGCATTCCGGGCGACGACGGCGGGATTGTATTCGCGCCGGTGAAGGCCGAGGGCGCGGAGCCGGATCCGATGTATCGCTGGATCGAGCTGCTGGAGCGAGAGCGTAGTGCTCGCGAGCGCGGTCGCCTGCTGTACGTTGCGGCGACTCGCGCCAAACGAGTCTTGCATCTGCTTGGAACGGTCAAGCCCAAGGAAACGGAGGAGGGCACGCGTCTGCAGGAGCCGCGTCACGGCTCGATGCTGCGTCTGTTGTGGCCGGAAGTGAAGGACGCTTTCGAGTCCGTCGTGCACACCAAGCCGCAACAGGATTTGTTTGCTACCGCGCCCGTGCCTCATCTGCGCATACGACGACTGCCGCCGGATTGGCAGCCACCCGCCGCCGATACGCCGGTGCCGACGAAAACTGTCCGGATGAGCGACCTGGAAGCGCCGATCGAATTCGACTGGGTGACGCAAACGGGTCGTCACATCGGCACGCTGGTCCATCGCGAGCTGGATCGGATGGTGCGCGCTGGAAGCACTCGTGTGATTGCAACAGCGGATCGTGCGCGATTGTGTGCTGAGCTCGGTGAGCTGGGCGTGCCGCCGGATCGGTGCGAGGCCGCGGCGGATCGCGTCGTCGCCGCGATCACACAAACATTGGCGGACGAGCGGGGACGCTGGCTGCTCGGGCTCACCAATAAACTGACCGAAGCCGAGTCCGAGCTGGCGCTGACGGGCGTGTTCAACGGCGAGTTGGTGGCGGGCGTGATCGATCGTACGTTCGTCGACGAGCATGGCGTCCGCTGGATCGTAGACTTCAAGACCGGAACGCACGAAGGCGGCGGCCTGGAGCAGTTCCTGAACGAGGAGGTGCGCCGTTACCGCGATCAGCTGCATCGCTACGCCCGCCTGATGCGCCTGTTCCGCCCGGGACAGCCGGTGCGCGCCGCCCTGTACTTCCCCCTGATGAAGCAGTGGCGGGAAGTGCCGGTGAGCTGAGTTACAGCGCTCCGGCCATCGAGAACTGACGGCGGCCCTGCGGATCCGGCGGGCCGAGGAATTCCAACGCACGCGCCAGGCCTTGCGGAGTGTTCGGTTTCGCAGCCACCAGCGCATCGATTTCATAGCTGCGATCGGCTTTCAGGCGCACCGTGCCGTTGATTTGCAGCGGACCGTTGCCGCCGTCCGAAATCGCGCCCTGAAGCATTTCTGCACTAGAAGCAGCGGGATCGAACACCACGCGATAGCTGCCGACATTTGCCGGCTTGCGCGGCGGGCCGGTCACATCGACGGCATCGAGCGAGCCGTCCACTTCAGTCGGCCAACCTTTGACGAGCGTCAGGCGCGCGAACCTGGCATTCAATTGCCCGGTCCAGCCGGCCAGCTGCGGGTTGTTGACTGCGGCCAGCGGCAGCGACGCCGTCAAGCCTTTCAATGTGACTTTGCCGCCGGGGCCGACGCTCAGCGCGGTCTGGGCAAAGCCATCGACGCGTGTCACTTTCACATCGGCATTCAAGTGCAGAGTGAACAGCGGCAGCACGTGCAGATTCCAGTCGACGCTGCCGACGTTCATGCCTTGAACCTGCAGCACCTGTGCTTTGCCGTTCCAGATCGAGCCGGAGACACCGGAGGCGTTCACGCCGGCGGAGGTCAGCCGCGACAGCACGATGCTGGCCGGCAGAGTGACCAACGCGAAGACGACGAATGCGCCCACGCCTAGCGCGATCAACGGCCACAAACGCTTCATAGATAATTTTGAGTGTTATGGGCTGACGCGCGTCAGCACCAGGTTGGCGTTCACGAGGCCGGGCTTGCCGGTGCGGTCGATCGTGGCGGACTCCACGTCCACCGCGTGCACTTGTTGGAGCGTGCCCAGGCACACCATCATCTTGTCGAACTCGGCGCCTTCCAGCCGCACGCGAATGCCGCGCTCGCCGTTGGGCGTCTGGCCGGTGAGCGCAGCACCCAAGCCGCATTCGCGGGCCGCGCGATCGATCAGCACCACCAGCGATTCATTGCTCGGCCCGGGCCGGCTCGGGGCGGAGGCGCTCAGCATGGCAACTTCGCCAGCGACGCTGCGCATCCACGCCAGGTCGCCTTCCTTTTGTTCCACTCGCTTAGCCTGCGCATTCACTGCCGCGTACAGCGGGGCGAGGCCGAGCACATAGATCGCCGTCACAAGCACCAGGATGGCGCCGCCGATGACGATGATGCGTTCGCGAGGCTGCAGCGTGTTGAATCGTTCTTTTAATTTTTGCATGGCTCAGGCGCCTTGCTTCTTGAACTGCAGCCGACCTTCGAACTTCGAATCGCGCGGATTGGTCGCTTTGATCTCAGCGGCCATGCCGCGCTCGCCTGCTACTTGGCGGATGCGATCGAGCACCTCCACGGAAGGAGCCAGCACGCGCAGGTCGGTCACATCGTTGGTATAGAACAGCGCTTCGATATCGGTGTTGGGCGCCTGCGCCATTGCTTCGCTCAACATCGCAAGCGTCGTGAGCATGCCGCTGGTTGGGCCCGCGCCGCGCAGTTGCGCCAGGACTTGTTCCACTTGCCGGCGCGCTTCCAGCGCCGGCGGCAGCGGCGAGCCTGGCAGCGCTTGCTGATACGTTTCGGCGATCTGCGTGTCGAGCTGGCTTTCCACTTTCTTGTAATGGAAGTACTGCCAGGTCTTCAAACCGACGTGCGTGGCGAAGAACAATGCAGCCAGCACCGCCGCGTAACGCCACGGTGCAAAAGAAACATTCAGCTTGGTTTTGACTGCATACGTTCCCTGCAGCAGATTGATCGGCGTGCCTTGCACGGCATTGGTAGCCAGCAACGGCAGCGGTCCATCCGGCAGCAGCTTCAATTGCAGGCTCGCCGTGAACTCGCGCAATCCTTCGAGCAGCTCGCGTTCGCGTTCGTAATCTTCTTCGCCGACGAAGATCGTCACGTGCTCGCGCGATTCTTCGCCGCTCGCGAGCGCCAGCTGCAACGCTTCGATCAGCGGCTCGACATCGATCACGGCGCCCGGCTGATTCTCACGTCTGACGTACACGCGCTTGCCGTCGATGAGCACGGCGACCGCGCCTGTCACAGTCGGCAGCACGGCGGTTTCGGCATACATCGTATCGGTGAGCAGCCCTGCACTTTGCAGAGCGCCGTTCCATTGCGCCATCTGCGCATGCGAGACGGCAGCAACGGGCGTTCCGGGCTGCGAGCCACGCTTGCCAACGGCGAAGTGCATATCTTCGACGTCGGCGGCCAATTGTTCTTCGAGCGCGAATGGAACGACTTGGGCGAGCTTGGCGCCGCTGCTCTTGAGCGGCAGCACCGGCTCGGCCAGCAGCACATCGGTGCCGGGCACCAGCACGATCACTTTGCGATTCGTTGCTTGTTCAGCTGCGTCCCGCAGCGAGCCCCAGGAAACATTGCCACGGCGAGTGCCGCTGCCGTCCACGACCAGCCACTCCGCTTGCGGAGGCGCTTGCGAGGCGTCCGAGGGCGCGGTCGCGACAGGATGCAGACGGACGACGAGGAGTTCCGGCATCAGAGCGTTCCGTAGCTTCTTAGGATGGGACGGACTTGGTTGGAGCCGTCAGTTCGATACAACAAACTGTACAGGGTGAACCGATGAGTGCCAAGGGTGACCCAGATCGTGGCCAGAAAGTAATCGCTGGTTTCATCGATCACTTTGGCGTCGTTCAATTTCTGCTTCTGATCGCCCGACAGCGACTGCTCGAATTCCTGCTTGTTCGGAAAACACCGCTGCTGCCGCGTCTGTTTCATGCTGTCGCGCGCGACCGTGAATTCCCGGCGGCCTTCCACCAGCGAATCGAGCAGCTCGGGCGAGGCGGTACACAGATTGATCGGCGTGCCGGCGGGCAGGGCAGTGACGAACGGAGCCAGTTTTTTGTAGCGCTCGAGCCCGAATTCCGGCAGTGCCAGCAGCTCGCTGGTGCGCGTGATCGGCATGTTCGCGGTGCGATAGGGCGGCGACAAACCGGTGTACACCGTATCTTCCGCGCCGTCCGGGAACTGCGGATTGGTGTCGGAGTCGATCCAGTCCGCCATGATCCTGGCCCACTTGGGTTCCATCTGCAGCAGTTCGAGCAGCCGTTGCAGACGCTCGACGGCGTCGTTGTCGACCGTGCTCTGACCGCTCGCGTCGTACTGCACGAGGTTGTTGAGATTGAACCGGCCCTGCATGTCTTCGAGCTGGCCTTCGAATTCGCCGCCGATGTCTTCCAGCGGAATCGGCGGAATCGGCGTTGCCCATTCTTCGGTGAAATCGTCGGTCTTCGGGCTTTGCATCTTGTCCCGGCGCAGCGCGTCGGACGCCCAGGCCTCGCCGCCGAGCGCAACTTCGAACGATTGATCGACCGCGAACGCATTCGCCGTGCGGCGCTGGTCGAGATAGCCTTTGAATCCCACATCGACGGCGAGCATGGTCGCGAGTGCCACGATCAACACCGCCGTCACCAGCGCGACGCCGCGCTGACGAGTGAGCCGTTGGGTGCGTTTCATCCGGACACCTCTACGATGCGCTTGATCTCGCCCCAGTCTTCCAGCTCCAGTGTGATTTCCACCGCGATCGGCCGCAGCTGCGACAGATCGGGCGCCGAGTATCCGAGCGGCGGCCACTGCTCGTGCCAGGTGCGATTCGTGTCCATGAAGCGGAAGGCGACACGCTGCACGCGATCGATCAGCTCCGCACGCTGCGGCTCGCCTGTGAGCGTGCGATCGAGCACGACCCAGTATTCGCGCACCAGCTTCTTGTCTTCGAGCCGATACGACACCCGCTGCAGCGTCGAGCGAGGCACGCCGGCCGGATTGCTCCAACCTGAATGAGTGAACTCGGCCAGTTGTTCGGTGTTGCGAGCGTCGGAACGCAGTGCCGGTTCCACCGAGTCGCCGACCGGCTCGCGCACCGGGCGCGGCTCCAGCGATGAGAAATCGAGCACCATTCGTTGCACAGTCGCTTGCACGTTGCGCGTGCGAGCGGCGCCGGCAGCGGCGATGTCACTTTGTTTCACCAGCTCGTTATAACCGCCCATGGCGATCGCGCTGACGATCGCGAACACGAAGATCGCAACCAATACTTCGACGAGCGTAAAGCCGGCGCCGCGCGTTTTCATTGCTCCGGCTCCTCGGGCTCGGGCGGCACCACTTCGCCGGGTTCTGGAACGGGCGGCGGCGGCGTTTCATTCGGCGGCGAGGAGGGCGGCCGGCCGCCTTCGCCGTTATCGCCGTTGCGTCCGCCACGCGTGCCGCGACTGCCAGGGCCATTGCCCGGCGAGCCTTTCCACAGAATCGTCGCTGTGCCGGCCGGCGCGACCGCCGTGCCAAAGAAGCCGCTGATGCTCGCCATCGAGCTCTTGTCCGGCGCTTCGGCAGGACGCACGCTGATGTCGATGCGACGCATGGATTCGACCGGTGTTTGTTTCACTTCCATGGTCCAGCGCCACTTGCGGCCGGCCATTTCCACTTCGTCCGAGGTTTTATCGATCGCCGGCGCGTTGGGCTGCAAACGCACTTCGGTGAGTTTGTTCATCGCCACCCAGTGAGCGACGGTCTTCTCGCGCAAATAACCGCTGTTGCGCGCGGTGCCGCCAACCGTTTCGATCACTGCGAGCATGCCGAGCGACACGACGATCAGCGCGACCACGACTTCGATCAGCGTGAAGCCCCCTTGCTGATACGAGCCGCGCTGGGCTTTTCGCAAGAGCTCAGCGCGCACTGGACACCCGCGTTTCTTTCTTGTTCTTGTCGTCCGATGTCTGTTTGGTCTGCAGCACCGGGCCCCAGTCGTTGCGCTCATCGCGTTTCTCGACGCGCAGATCGTTGTCGGCGAGCGCAGTTACACGCCACAGCGACGGCGCGCCCTCGCGTTCGATCTCCAACTCGAACGGCATCACTTCGCCGCTGGAAAGCACCAGCACCTGCGGCGGCCATTTCTTGTTCTCGTCCTTGTCGCCGCGATTGGGAAGGTCGGGCTTCATTACGATCTGCCGCGAATCCACGCGCAGTCGAAACCGCAGGCCTTCCGGCAGGCGACGCTGCGTGAACAGCTCGTCGTCATCGATGACCTGCCATTCGTCACGACGCGGCTCGAAGCGCAAGTATTCATACGAGTCTGCGGACACGAATATCCCTAAGTCCTCGGCCTGCAACTCCGATTCCTCGCGCGCCTGCTGTAGCACAGTCCAGAAGCGGCGCGTCTCCTCTTCGGCCTGCCGGTCGCGCCCGAGCACACCGAACGACAGCATGGCCATGGACACCATGATGGCGACGACGACCAGCACGACCAGCAGCTCCAGCAGCGTGAAGCCGCCACGGGTTCCCCGGTGAAGTTGTCGGCAACTGTGGATAATAGGAGGGTTACCGTGAGCGTAAGAGCGCCGGATCATAACAAAGCACATCGCATCCATGAGTGACGGCATGCCGGGGCTCGCCCCATCGATTTCGCGCCTCGCTCGGCAGTGGATGTCGGGTTGGTGGCTGCTTGGACTGCTGATCGCAGCACTGGTTCTGTTGTCGCTCATCTGCGAATCGGCAGGGGGCGAGCACGTGCGCCTGTTGCTTCGCTATGAGCGCGAGCCGGTATTGCAGGGAGAATACTGGCGGCTGTTCACCGGCCACCTGGTTCATGGCAGCTGGCTGCACCTGGGCTTGAACTGCGCGGGGCTCGGGCTGCTCGCGGCGCTGTTTCCCGACCACTACTCGATCCGACAATGGCTGCTGATCGGCTTCATCAGCCTGCTCGCCATCGATGTCGGCTTTGTGTTTTGGGAGCCACAGCTGACCTGGTACGTGGGTTTATCCGGGGTGCTGCACGGGGCGCTCGCGGCCGGTGCCATTGCCTGGTGGCGATACGAAACGAAGCGGCTGGCGCTGGTGCTGAGCGTGATTTTCGCCGGCAAGCTGCTGTGGGAGCAGCTGCACGGCGCCTTGCCGTTGTCCGGCGGCATGGCAGTCGTTGTAGATGCGCACCTGTACGGTGCGCTCGGCGGTGTGATCGCCGGCACGATTCTGTGGATGAACACTCGCGCGGAAGTAACTGAAGCCACATAAAAGTTTGGCTGGGCTGGCCCTTCCGCCGTACATCGCTATAATCGCGCGCCCCAAGCGCCCAGTGAATGGGTTGGCGAATGGGTGAGGAACAGGAAACTCGATGACTTTTGCCTTCGTATTCCCCGGACAGGGCTCGCAATCGGTGGGCATGCTGGCGCAGCTCGCGAGCGCCGAGCCGCTGGTTCAGGAAACTTTTGCCGAAGCTTCGGACGTGCTCGGTTACGACCTCTGGCAGCTGTGCCAGCAGGGTCCAGACGAATTGCTCGGCTCCACCGAACGCACGCAGCCCGCGATGCTGACGGCTGGCGTCGCCACGTGGCGCGTGTGGCGCAAGCATGGCGGCCCGATGCCGAGTGCGATGGCTGGTCACAGCCTCGGCGAATATTCGGCGCTGGTGTGCTCGGGCGCGTTGGATTTCAAAACTGCGGTGGCGCTGGTGCAATTTCGCGGTCAGGCCATGCAGGCGGCGGTGCCCGCTGGGCAAGGCGCGATGGCGGCGATCCTCGGTCTCGATGATGCGGATGTTGAAGCTGCGTGTGCCGAAGCCGCGCAGGGCGAAGTCGTGCAAGCGGCAAATTTCAATTCGCCTGGCCAGGTGGTGATCGCCGGCAGTGCCGTTGGCGTGGATCGCGCGATCGAAGTGTTGAAAGCGAAGGGCGCAAAACGCGCGATTAAATTGCCGGTGAGCGTGCCGTCGCACAGCGCGCTGATGCAGCCTGCCGCCGAACGCTTCGCCGAAAAGCTGAAGAGCATTCAGTTCGCGCAGCCGCAGGTTAGAGATATTTACACTGTCGATGTTCGCACTCATCAAGACGCCGCGAGCATTCGCGAGGCGTTGGTGCAACAGTTGGTCAAGCCCGTGCGCTGGACCGAAACCGTCCGTGCGATGCTCGGCGGCGGCGCCAAAGCGCTGATCGAATGCGGCCCGGGCAAAGTGCTGACCGGCCTCAATCGCCGCATCGACAAGAACAAGGAAATCGCCATGCTCGCGATCGAAGATTCGGAATCGCTGCAGCAGGCGCTGGCAGCGTGCAGGAGCCAGGCATGAGCGCTGTAGCGGATGTGTTTGCGCAGGACATCGCGCTGGTCACGGGCGCGTCTCGTGGCATCGGCCGCGCAATTGCCGAGCAATTGGCCAAAGGTGGCGCGACTGTCATCGGCACCGCCACCAGCGAAGCCGGTGCGCAGGGAATTACGGAATGGCTGAATGCCGGTAATTACAAAGGCCGCGGCATCGTGCTGAACGTCGCGGACGCAGCCGCCACCGAAACGGCGCTGAAAGACATCGAAGCGAAGGAAGGCGCAGTCACGGTCCTGGTCAACAATGCAGGAATTACCCGTGACAATCTGTTGCTCCGGATGAAGGCCGAGGAATGGGACGAGATCATGAACACCAATCTCGCCTCGGTATTCCGGCTGTCGAAAGCGGTCCTGCGCGGCATGATGAAAGCCCGCCGGGGACGCATCATCAACATCGCGTCGGTGGTCGGCGTGATGGGCAACGCCGGGCAGACCAATTACGCCGCTGCCAAAGCCGGCATCATCGGCTTCTCCAAATCGCTGGCTCGCGAAGTCGGTTCGCGCAACATCACGGTCAACGTGGTTGCGCCCGGTTTCATCGCCACGGACATGACCGCCAAGCTGCCGGCCGAACAGCAGCAGCAGCTGATCAATCAAGTTGCGCTGGGGCGACTGGGTTCAGCCGAGGATATTGCCCATGCTGTGGCGTTTCTTGCGTCGCCACAGGCAGGCTATGTCACCGGCGAAACGCTGCACGTCAACGGCGGCATGTACATGGCCTGAGCGGCGACGCCAGGCCAGAAAAGTCATCAAGTTTCGCAAATGTTGGCCCCACAAGGCTTCTAACTTAGAATACGCCCCCCGTGCGACCCACCCAACGAACTACAAGGGTCGGTCTTGGAAGGGTTTAAGCGCACCTCACAGAGGACTCGTACACCAATGAGCAGTATTGAACAGCAGGTCAAAGCCATCGTCGCCGAACAACTGGGCGTGAAAGAAGAAGAAGTCACCAATGACGCCTCCTTCGTCGATGACCTGGGCGCCGACTCCCTCGACACCGTGGAGTTGGTGATGGCGCTGGAAGAAGAGTTCGAGACCGAGATCCCGGACGAGGACGCGGAGAAGATCACTACCGTCCAGCAGGCGATCGATTACATCACCGAGCGTCGCAACCAGGCCTGAAGGCCTGCCCGACGAGCGGTCAGCAACGTGGGCGCCATGCCGAATTCACGAACGTTGCTTCACCATTGAAGCCAGGGAAGGCCGGCCGCATTCTCGGTCTTCCGCTTGCCGCTTCGTCCAACGTCACTTCATGTCATCCGACTGTCATCGACCCAAGACATTGACAATTCGCTTGTGAGGTAATCGTTTGTCTTCTCGACGCGTCGTCATCACTGGTCTTGGCATCGTCTCGCCCGTGGGCTCACAGCTCGACACGGCGTGGCGTAACGTTATCGAAGGCAAGAGCGGCATCGTGCCGATCACACGTTTCGATGCGAGCGCATTTCCCGTGCGCTTTCACGGCGCAGTGGCGGACTTCGATGCCGAGAAATATCTGCCGGCGAAAAAACTGCGGAACATGGATCCCTTCATGCACTACGGCTACGCGGCGGCCGCGGATGCATTCCGGGACTCCGGACTGCAAGTGACACCGGAGAATTCGCCGCGCATCGGCGTGGCGATGGGTGCCGGCATCGGCGGCCTCGACACCATCGAGGAGAATCACACCAAGTGGATGGAGACCAAGAGCCCGAAGCGCATTTCGCCGTTCTTCGTGCCCGGCAGCATCATCAACATGATCTCCGGCCACATCTCCATCGACTTCAAGCTCACCGGACCGAACATCGCGACCGTCACCGCGTGCACGACCTCGACGCACGCGATCGGGCTTGCGATGCGCTTGATTCAATACGGCGACGCCGATGTGATGATTGCCGGCGCCGGCGAAATGGCCACCACACCGCTCGGTCTCGGCAGCTTCTGCCAGGCGCGTGCGTTGTCGACGCGTAACGACGATCCGCAGCGGGCGAGCCGCCCGTGGGACAAGGACCGCGACGGCTTCGTGCTCTCCGACGGCGCCGGCGGCGTGGTCCTGGAAGAATACGAACATGCGAAGAAGCGCGGCGCCCGCATTTATGCCGAGCTCGTGGGCTTCGGCATGAGCGGCGACGCGCATCACATCACCGCTCCGCCGGAAGACGGCGAGGGCGCACGACTGGCGATGTCGAATGCGTTGCGAGACGCAAAGATGAATCCCAGCGAAGTGCAATACATCAACGCGCATGCGACTTCGACCGATCTCGGCGACCGCGCCGAAACGATCGCGATGAAGCGTGCGTTCGGCGATCACGCGTCCAAGCTTGCGGTGAGCTCGACCAAGTCGATGACGGGTCATTTGCTCGGCGCGGCCGGCGCGGTGGAAGCGATCTTCTCGATTCTCGCCATTCGCGATCAGGTGGCGCCGCCCACCATCAATCTCGACAACCCCGGCGAAGGCTGCGACCTGGATTACGTGCCGAACGTGGCGCGTCGCATGCCCATCAACGTGGCGTTGTCGAATTCGTTCGGCTTCGGCGGCACCAACGGCAGCCTGATCTTCCGCAAGATCTGAGGCCGCGGTGCGCGGCCGGCAAGCTATCAGCGCCGATTCCTCGGCGCTGTTGTCGCTGCACGCCGCGCTTCCCGATCGCTATCCCGCTTTGTTTGAAAGCTCGGCCGCCGGCAACGCGGCCATGCGCTTCGATATTCTTTTCGCTCATCCGCAGGCGCAGCTGACGGCGGAGCCATTTCTGCCGGCGCTCGATCGCTGGTTCCAGCAACAGCGCATTCCCGAAGTTTCCTCCGATCTTCCATTTGTCGGCGGCTGGCTGTTGTATCTCGGCTATGAGCTCGCTGCTGAGATCGAGCCGCGCCTGAAGTTATCGAAGCCGACGGTCGGGCCGGTCGCAACGGCGATGCGAATTCCGGCGGCGATTGTTCACGAGCGCAACAGCGGCCAGTCGTGGCTGATCGCGGAACCCGGCTTCGAGCATCTGCTGGAAACAATGGCCGACGACTTGCGTAACGCGCCGGCATTGGCGGCACCGTCGACACCGCTGGTCGTGGGAGAGGTGAGCGAAGATGATCCCGCTCAGTTTCTGCTCAGCGTCGAACGTGCGCTCGAATACATCGCGGCGGGCGATATCTACCAAGCGAATCTATCGCGTGCCTGGCGCGCGCAATTGAATGCGGGCGTGACGCCGCAGCACTTGTATCAACGCCTGCGGGAAACCAATCCAGCTCCCTTCAGCGGCATCGTGCAGCTCGACGGCATGACCGTCGTCAGCTCGTCGCCAGAACGCCTGGTGTCGGTGCGGGACGGCTGGGCTTCGACACGGCCCATTGCAGGCACCCGACCGCGGGGCCAGACTGCCGCGGCGGATATCGATCTTGCTCGCGAGCTGCACGCGCATCCCAAGGAGCGCGCCGAACACGTGATGCTGATCGACCTGGAGCGCAACGACCTCGGGCGAATTTGCGAAGCCGGCACCGTGAGCGTCGATGAGTTCATGACCATCGAGTCCTATGCGCACGTTCATCACATCGTGTCGAACGTGCGCGGTCGATTGCGACCGACCGCCACGCCGGGCGATGTGCTCGCCGCGGTGTTTCCCGGCGGCACGATCACCGGTTGTCCCAAAGTTCGCTGCATGGAAATCATCGCCGAGCTGGAACAAACAGCGCGCGGTCCATACACCGGCTCGCTCGGTTATTTGAATCGCGACGGCACGATGGATTTCAACATCCTGATTCGAACGTTGCAGGTCGCCGGCGATCAGCTGTCGCTGCGAGCGGGCGCGGGCATCGTCGCGGATTCGAATCCGGAACGTGAGTTGGCGGAGACGCGTGCTAAAGCTCGTGGCGTATTGCGAGCGCTGGGTTCGCAAGCATGACACTCGCGCTGCTGGTCAACGGCGTGCCACCCGCGGATGCGTTGCAAGCGATTGCCGCTGACGATCGCGGGCTGCACTACGGTGACGGGTTGTTCGAAACCGCGTTGCTGATCAATAGCCGTGTGCGATTTCTCGACGATCATCTGGAACGTTTGTTTCGCGGCTGCGAGCGTCTTGGCATGCGAGCGCCCGATCGCCAGACGTTGCTCGACGAGATTGCGCAGGTGTCTGGCGCCGCGAACCGCGGTGTATTGAAGATCGTCGTCACGCGTGGTGCCAGCGGTCGCGGTTATCGGCCGTCCGGCGATGCCGCGGCGACTCGAATCGTCGCCCTGCATCCATTGAACGAAACGCCCCAGCACGCATTGAAGCTGCGCTGGTGTGAGACTCGCCTGGGGCGCAACGCCCGGCTCGCCGGCATCAAGCATCTCAACCGGCTGGAACAGGTGCTGGCCCAGAGCGAGTGGCGGGAAGGGGAGTTCGACGAAGGACTGATGATGGACACGGAAGGCGAACTGGTGTGTGCGACGGCCGGCAATGTGTTCGCCGTGCGCGATGGGGCATTGATCACACCGGACCTGCGGTTCTGTGGGGTACAAGGCGTGATGCGAGCACAGGTGCTGAAAGCCGCATCCAAGCTGGGAATCGCGACCAGCGAGGAACCGCTTTGGCCGCACGACCTGGAAACCGCGAGTGAAATTTTCATCACCAATGCGGTGCGCGGCATCCGATCCGCGGCCTGGCTCGATTCGTTGCAGTGGAGCGACAGCACTGTAACAACACGGCTCGCGCGTGCATTGGGGTTGTAATGCGAAAGCTGCTGAATCTGTTTTTGATCCTGGTCGTCCTCGGGGCATTGGCCGCGGGCGGCGCGGCGTGGTGGGGGCATCGGTGGCTGCAGACGCCGATCGCCGGCCTGACCCAGACGCTGATCTTCGAAGTGCCCAAAGGCGCATCGCTGCGTACGGTCGCCAGCAGCCTCAACGATCAACACGTGCTCGACCAGCCGCAGATCTGGACTTTGTGGGCGCGCCTCACCCAGCACGATCACTCGCTCAAGGCGGGCGAATATCAACTGCAGCCCGGGCTCACGCCGATCGAGCTGCTGGAACTGTTGAACTCGGGCAACGTGCTCCTTCACAGCATCACTTTCATCGAAGGCTCGACCTTCTCCGACATGCGCTCGGTGCTGGCGCAAAGCCCCACGGTGCAGCACAAGTACGCGCTCTCGACGCCGGAAGAAATCATGCGTGCGCTCGGGCAAGCCGGGGTTCACCCCGAAGGACAGTTCTTTCCGGATACGTATCGTTATCCACGCGATACGACAGATATCGAGCTGCTGGGCATGGCGTTTCGACGCATGCAGCAGGAGTTGAATGCCGCGTGGGAAACTCGCGCCAAAGACCTGCCGCTCGCGACGCCCTACGAAGCATTGATCCTGGCGTCGATCGTGGAGAAAGAAACCGGCCTCGACTCCGAACGCGCGCAGATTTCCGGTGTGTTCGTCGAGCGTTTGCGCCGGGGCATGCGGCTGCAAACCGATCCCACGGTGATCTATGGCATGATGTCCCAGTACGACGGCAACATCCGACGCAAAGACCTGTTGCGCGATACGCCGTACAACACTTACACGCGGGCCGGTCTGCCTCCCACGCCCATTTGCCTGCCCGGGCTCGATGCGATTCGCGCAGCGGTGCAGCCGGATAACACCGGAGCGCTGTTTTTCGTGGCGAGCGGCAACGGCGACGGCAGCCACCAGTTCTCGCGCACACTGGCGGAGCACAATGCCGCCGTGAAACGTTACTTGAAGAAGCTGAAGGGGCAATGACGCGCGGCAAGTTCATCACCATCGAAGGCGGCGAGGGCGTCGGCAAATCGACCCAGATCGTCGCCTTGCGCGATTTGCTCGCTGAGCGCGGCATCGAAGTTGTTTTCACGCGCGAGCCGGGCGGCACTCATCGCGCCGAGCGCATTCGTGAGCTGCTGCTCGAAACGTCCGAAGAAGCAATGCCCGGCATCTGTGAGTTGTTGCTGATGTTCGCCGCTCGCTCCACTCACATCGAAAACGTGATTCGTCCGGCGTTGGAACGCGGAGCATGGGTGGTTTGCGATCGCTTCACAGATGCTACGTATGCCTATCAAGGCGGCGGTCGCGGCCTGCCGCGCGAAGACATCGCGACGCTGGAAAAGCTGGTCCAGCGTGATCTGAAACCCGATCTGACTTTGTTGTTGGATGCGCCGCTGGACATCAGCAGCGCTCGCGCCAGCGCACGCAATGCCGCCGCAGGTTCGAGCGATCGTTTCGAACGCGAACACCGCGAATTTTTCGAGCGCGTGCGGGCTTCATACCTGGAGCGCGCGAAAGCCGAGCCGAATCGTTTTGTTTTGATCGATGCCGCCGCCAGTGTCGATGTCGTGAAACAATCCGTGCGCCACGCGATTACCACGCACTTGTTTCGTAGCTGATCAAAGTCATGGCTGAAAAAGAGTCAACATCTGTAGCATTGCCGGCACCGCGATTATTGCCGTGGCATGGAGAAGCGACAGCGCAACTTCGCCAGGCGTGGGGCGCGCAACGTCTGCCGCACGCCATTCTCGTGCAAGGCGCGGAAGGATTGGGTAAACGCTCGTTCGCTGCTTGGCTCGGGGCCGCGGTGTTGTGCGAGAAGTCGACTGGCAGCGAACTCAACGTCTGCGGCAGCTGTGCCAGCTGCGCTTTGATCAAAGCCGGCTCGCATCCCGATTTTCATTGGATCGCGCCCGAGGAAGACAAACAGCAGCTGTCGGTCGACCAGGTGCGCGCTGCTTGTGAGAAGTTGTCGAAGACCAGCTTTCGCCAAGGATACAAAGTCGCGATCCTCGAACCGGCACACCAGATGACGCCCGGCGCCGCCAACAGCGTGCTCAAGACGCTGGAGGAGCCGTCGCCGAACAGCTTGCTGGTGCTGTTGACCTCTCGACCTTCGGGGTTGTTGCCCACGGTCCGCAGCCGCTGCCAGAAGCTCACGATCGCGCGGCCATCGACGGCCGATGCGATGGCTTGGCTGCAGCAGGAAACAGGGAAGGCGGTATCGCCGGCATTGCTGGAGTTCAGCGGCGGTGCGCCGTTGCGAGCGCTCGAATATGCCGGCGGCGCCTTCGACGCCCTGAATCAACACATGCAAAAGTCCCTACGGGATTTGCTGAGCGGCGACGCCGACGTGACCCAGGTCGCGAGCGAATGGGAGAAGGACGCCCAGAAGGAAGGACTGATCGACCGGCTGATCTGGCTCGATCTGTGGCTGAGCGCCCTGGCTCGCGTGGCGATTGCGGGAACTGACGAGCGGGTCACGTTCCCAGGGGGACCTGCGCACTTGCCAAGCCTGCCGCGCACGTTGAACATAAGCGCGCTGTACGGCATGGTCGATCGCACGCGGGCATTGAAGGCCCAGCTGGCCCGGACCGCGCTCCAACGCGAGCTGGCCGTGGAATCGTTGCTGATCGGTCTGCTGGAAACGCTGGCGCAGCCCACGAATAAGAGTGGAACACCGGCGCGTGCCAATTAGAATGGTCCGAAATTAGATGGTCATTGACTCGAGGCTGTCGGAAAACACCGCATGGTGATGCGTCAACCCAGCAGCAAGCCTGGTTTGCTGACTCTGACAATCAAGGACAAGAGCGCCTTGTACCTGGCCTATATGCCGTTCGTGAAGAACGGCGGCCTGTTCATTCCCACCAACAGCAACTATCGGCTCGGCGATGAAGTGTTCATGCTGCTGAACCTGATGGGCGAGGACGAGAAGCTGCCCGTGGCGGGGCGGGTGATCTGGATGACGCCTAAAGGTGCACAAGGCAAACGCACCGCCGGCATCGGCGTGCAGTTCAGCGAGCAGGATCGCGGCAACACGCAGCGAAAGATCGAGAGCTATCTCGCCGGCGCGCTCGGCGGCGACAAGCCCACGCACACCATGTAGAGCGGCTCCTGTAGAGCCGGCTAGCTTTTGACCGCCGAGCTCATGCTGCTCAATCCGCCCCTCAACACCGACGCGTTCAAGCCTCGCTCCGCGAGGATATAAGCCGCAGCCGAGCTGCGCCGGCCGGTATCGCAGTAAGCCACGTAGTGCAGCTTCGGATCGAGCGACTTGAGCTTGAGCCGGATGAAATACAGCGGCACGTTGATCGCCTCCGGCAGGTGCATGTTTTCGAACTCGCTCGGCAGGCGCACATCCAGCCAGCGCCCGCCGGCATCCACGATGCGCTTGGCCTGTTCCATGCTCACCCAATTCAACATCGGCTCGTTGAGCAGCTTGCGGAAGTCGTCTTTCGCGAGCCGCATCAGCGCACCGTCGGTCAGCATCGTAATGTTTGCATTACGCTTGGCATCGGCGATCAATGCTTCTTCGCCGAAGGTATCGCCCATGCCGAGCTCGGCAAGCTTGATGCCGGCTTTGTTGAGCGGCGTCTCGCGCGTCACCAGGCATTTGCCCTTGACGATGACATAGAAATAATCGCCTTCGTCGCCTTGTTTGATGATCACATCGCCGGCCTTGGCATCGACGCGCTGCATGCGCATGAAGATGGCCTGGATGTTTGCCGGCGGAATGCGATGGAATGCTTTGGTCTGCAGCAGCGTCGTCATCCAGTCGTCGCTGCTCGAACTGCCTTCGTCGCCCAGCGAGGTGAGCTCGGTGACTTCATACGAACCGGTCTGATCCCACGTCAGCATCATGTCCAGCATTTCGCTGTCGATGGCGATGAACTCGGCGCGATCGGAGACGGCGCGTACCGAATAACGGCGCGGCGTGAAAGGAGCGATGGGATTGCGCGCTTCCGGCGAGCCGCCGCGCAGAATGGAAACAGTGCGATGGTCCTGCAGCAGCTCGACCACGCCATTGACCAGATAATACGTACGCCGGTCGCTTTCGCCTTCCTTGAACAGCAAACGCCCGGAGGGCAGCTCGCGCAGCACCGTTTTGCGCGCCAACGACTGCAGGTTCTCGGATTTCAGGCCGTCGAGCGGGGAGAATGACCGAAGCAGGCCAACATCGAGCGCCTTGCTCTCCATGGGTCTCCAATGCCGAAAGAAAACGGTTGCCCAGGCAACGTACGTTTGTTCCTGGGCGATCGGCCTGGATAGTAACACAGCCTTTTTCTACACAAGGCTGTGTCACACGCTGCGTTTATCGCAGTAAATCCCACCCCGCGTCGGGCGCAAATCTGTCACCGTGGGTGCTTTGCAATTCTTGTAACCGCGCGACGATGGCATCGACGCCTCGCGCGCGCGCGTATTGCAACGGACCGCCGCGGAACGGGGCAAATCCCGCACCGAAAATCACGCCGGCATCGACCAGGTCGGCGTCTTCCACGATGCCTTGACGCAACACCGCAACCGCTTCGTTGATCAGCGGCAGCAACAAACGATCCTGCAGATCGTCCGGCGCGGACTGACCGGTGACCGGCGGCTTCACGGGCTTGTCGTTTTGCCATACGTAGAAACCTTCACCGGTCTTCTTGCCAAATTTCTTGTTGGCATAGCGCGTTGACAGCACAGCGGGAACTTCCGCACCGGTTTCGAAGAACACCTTGCCGACGCTCATCACCACATCGAGGCCAACGACATCGGCCAGTTCGATCGGGCCCATCGGCATGCCGAACTCCTCGGCGGCGCGGTCGATCAACGCCAGTGGAATTCCTTCCTGCGCGGCGCGAACTGCTTCGCTGAGATATGGCATCAGCACGCGGTTCACGAGAAAGCCCGGCGCGCTCTTGCACGCAATCGCGAGCTTGTCGATCTGGCGTGCGAACCCCAGACCCGATGTCACTCGTTGGGCATCGGTGTTGTCGGCGTGAATCACTTCAACGAGCGGCATGCGCGAGACGGGATTGAAGAAATGCAGGCCGATGAGCCGCGAGGGCTGCGCTAATTTTTCCGCGAGCTGTTCGAGCACGATGCTCGATGTGTTGGTGGCGAGCAGCGCGTTCGGTTTCAACTGCGGCTCGACGCGAGCATACAACTCGCGCTTGGCGTCGAGGTTCTCGAAGATCGCTTCGATCACTAGGTCCGCCTGCGGCACGCCGTTGCCCGGCACGTCCGCTTTCATGCGCGACATGACTTCATCGCGCTTCGTTTGATCCGGATATCTCTTCTCGAAAAACTTGCGCGCGCGCTCCATGGCCGGCGCCACGTATTTTTCTTCTCGATCCTGCAATGTGACTGTGAGACCTCGGGCTGCGCACCAGCTCGCGATGTCGCCGCCCATTACGCCGGCGCCGATGACGTGCACATGCTTGATCGGTTCGCCGCCGCTCTTGCCGGCGGACTTCAACCGTTCCTGCAAAAAGAACACTCGCACCAGGTTGCGCGAGGTCGGCGTGAGGAGCAGATGTCCCATCGAGCGCGCTTCGGCGTCGTATGCACGCTCACCCGAGCCGCCGTACTGCTGCCACAACTCGATCAGTTTGTATGGAGCAGGGTAGTGATCGGGGCGGGCACGACGTGCCACTTGCGCACGCATCTGCCCGGCGATGATCGGCCGCACGAACGGCAGGTTCATCAAACGATGTTTGAACGACATCGACTTCTGCGGCGGCGGATTGAGCGCCAGCTGGCGAGCCACATCGCGCAGCTGAGCCGGCGGCGCGAGCTTGTCGACCAGCCCCATCTGCAATGCCTGCTTGGGGCGAATGTGCCGGCCGGTCAACATCAGATCCATCGCGGCGATCGGGCCGGCGAGCTGGACCGCTCGAACCGTGCCGCCGAGGCCCGGATGCACACCGAGCTGCACCTCCGGAAAGCCCAGCGTCACGGAAGGATCGTCCGCCGCGACTCGATAGCGGCAGGCGAGTGCGACTTCCAATCCGCCGCCGAGCGCGAAGCCGTTGATGGCCGCGACAGTGGTGCAACGGAGCGCCGCGAGCCGATCGAGCACCTGCTGGCCCTGACGAATCATCTGGTACGCCGCATCCGGCGACGCCAGTCCAACGAAACCCTTGATGTCTGCGCCAGCGATGAAGCCGTTCTTGCCGGAAGCGACGATCAGCGCCTTGGGCGGTGCCTTGGCGAGCGCGACCAAGATCGCGTCGAGCTCCTCCATCACCTCGCGCGACAGGCTGTTCACGGCGGCGTGGGCCTTGTCGATGATCAGCCAGGCGACGCCGTCGGCATCGGTCTGCAAACGCCAATGAGCGGCCGCGCTCGCGGCGTTGGTGGCTTCGGTCATGATCGCTCCCGCAGATTTTTACGGCAGTGTTATGTGCGCGGTCGAATATTGAAATCGCAGATCAGCGGCCGGTGGTCGGAGAACCGTACGTCCGGCACGTCGAACTGCGTCACCTCGATGCCATTGGAATACAGCACGAAATCCAGCTCCTTGCGCGGCTTGTGGCTCGGATAGGAGGGCAGGCCGAGGCGGTTCGCGCTCTTCAGGCCCGAGGCTTCCATGAACAGGTAGATCTCGTGATCGCCCCAGAAGGTATTGAAATCGCCGGCAACGATCACCGGCTTGCTGGCCCGCTTCACCAGCTCGTGCAAGTGTCGCAGCTGGTCGTGGCGATGGCGGAACTTCAGCGACAGGTGCACCAGGAAGACCGCCACTTCTTCGAGCTCGAGCTCAATGATCAGGCGCTTGATGCCGGTCTCGAAGTAATGGAAGCGCTCGCCCTCGACGCGCGGCGCGGCCAGGAACGCGTTGGCCTGTTTGCGCACGATCGGCATCAGCTGGTTGATCGAGGTCGTGCCGTATTTGCACTGATAGGTGGAATAGTGACCGAGCGAGTCGGCGATCTGCTTGGCTTGATTCACGAGGCCG
>CAMLEO010000100.1 GCA_946478975.1 uncultured Steroidobacter sp. | reverse complement strand
CGGTGGCATCGACTCGCACATTCATTTCATCTGCCCGCAGCAGGTCGAAGAAGCGATGATGTCCGGCGTCACCACCATGATCGGCGGCGGCACCGGGCCTGCAACCGGCACCAACGCGACCACCTGCACCTCCGGCACCTGGTACATCGAACGGATGTATCAAGCCGTGGAGTCGCTGCCGATCAACTTCGGGCTGCTCGGCAAAGGCAACGCCAGCCTGCCCCGGCCGCTGGAAGAACAAATCGAAGCCGGCGTGATGGGCTTGAAGCTGCACGAAGATTGGGGCACCACGCCCGCTGCCATCGACAACTGCCTGTCGGTCGCGGATCGTCATGATGTGCAGGTCGCGATCCACACCGACACGTTGAATGAATCCGGCTTTGTCGAAGACACGCTGGCTGCATTCAAAGGGCGCGCAATCCACACGTATCACACCGAGGGCGCCGGCGGCGGTCACGCACCGGATATCATCAAGGCCTGCGGCGAAGCGAACGTGCTGCCCTCCTCGACCAATCCAACGCGCCCATACACGGTCAACACCATCGACGAGCACCTGGACATGCTGATGGTGTGTCATCACCTCGATCCCGGCATCGCCGAGGACGTGGCGTTTGCGGAGTCCCGCATTCGTCGCGAGACCATTGCTGCCGAAGACATCCTGCACGACCTGGGCGCCTTCTCGATGATCTCCTCCGACTCGCAAGCCATGGGCCGCGTCGGCGAGGTGATCACGCGCACCTGGCAGACGGCGCATAAAATGAAAGTGCAGCGTGGTGCGCTCGGACCCGATACGGCGCGCAACGATAATTTCCGTGTGCGTCGTTACGTCGCCAAGTACACGATCAATCCGGCGCTGACTCACGGCGTCGCGCATGAAGTCGGGTCGATCGAAGCCGGCAAACTGGCCGATATCGTGTTGTGGCGGCCGGCATTCTTCGGCGCGAAGCCGGCGATGATCATCAAAGGTGGCATGATCGTCGCGGCGCCGATGGGAGATCCCAATGCGTCCATTCCCACGCCGCAGCCGGTTCACTACCGGCCGATGTTTGGAGCACTGGGCCGGGCGCGTACGGCCACCTCGGTGAGCTTTGTATCTAAAGCCGCGCTGGACAACGGCATGGCGGAACGCCTGAAACTCGACAAGCGGCTGGTCGCCGTACGAGGCACGCGCACCGTGCGCAAACGCGACCTGGTGCTGAACGACTATCAGCCCAGGATCGACGTGGATGCGCAAACATATGAAGTGCGCGCCGATGGCCAGCTGCTGACTTGTGAGCCGGCCAAGGTGCTGCCGCTGGCGCAACGATATTTCCTGTTTTGAACTCGCCTGCTCGAAGACATGGCCGTGCTGAACATCACCCGCAAACTGCCCTCTGCCGAACGATCCGCCGACATCAAGCTCGTGCTGCCGTTCCAGTTGCGGAACAAGAGCCGCCTGCGCACGACGCTGGAGAATGGCGAGGACGTCGGGTTGTTCCTCGAACGCGGCTCCGTGCTTCGCGGCGGAGATTTACTGCTCGCAGAGGACGGCCGGATCGTCGAGGTGGTCGCAGAGCCGGAGACTGTTTCGACTGTGCGGGCGCCGGATGCTTTGGCGCTGTGCCGTGCCAGCTATCATCTCGGCAATCGGCACGTCGCGCTGCAGATCGGGGCTGGCTGGGTTCGTTATCAACACGATCACGTGCTGGATGACATGGTCAGAGGCCTGGGCCTGTCGGTAACGGTTGAGCAAGCGCCGTTCGAACCGGAGGCCGGCGCTTATGGCGGACATTCGCACTCGGCGCTGGCACCGCATGTCCACGGATAGGACACAGTTGCTGCGCCTCCTGCACCTGGCAAGCCCGGCGCTGCCGATCGGAGCGTTTCATTTCTCGCAAGGCTTGGAATATGCCGTCGAAGCCGGCTGGGTGACCGACGAACCCAGCTCGCTCGCCTGGATCAGCGGCATCGCACGGCACGCGGTTGCGACACTCGATCTGCCGGTGTTACTGCGTTTGCATCGTGCTTGCAGCGACGGCGATCACGACAGCGTACGTCGCTGGGGACGATTTCTGCTGGCCGCGCGAGAAACAGAAGAGTTGCGAGCGGAGGATCGTCACATGGGGGCGTCGCTCGCCCGCATTCTGCGAGAACTGGGCGCGGGGCGTTTGTATGATCCGCAAGCTCAGCCCGCTTACGCCGAAATGTTTGCTGTGGCCTGCGTCCATTGGGACGTCCCCGTGCATTCAGCTTTGCAAGCTCATGCTTGGACCTGGGCCGAGAATCAGGTGCTCTGCGCCGTCAAACTCGTGCCGCTGGGGCAGACCGCGGGCCAGCGCATCCTGCATTCGCTGGTTCCGCTGCTGGAGCAAATCGCGACACAGGCGCTCGACGTCGAAGACGACGACATCGGCGCGTGCGCCCTGATGCAGGGATTGGCCAGCGCCCGGCACGAGTCTCAGTACACCCGACTGTTCAAGTCCTGACGAGTCGAGATCCATGCCATAGATCAGCGCCGGCCGCGCCGTTCGGACATCGTGGCACGCTGTTCGAGCACCGCCTCGCGTCGAGCATCAGCGGCTGCGCGACGCTGCTCGCTGCGATTGTTTGCTCGCGCCTCCTCGGCCATACGCTTGCCGAGCTCACGTCTCGCCTCGCGAGCTTCAGCGGCAGTGTCACTGTCGTGCTTCGCCCGTGCCGCATTGGCTGTTGCCAACCCGGACGCCGAACTCTCTTTGGCTTGATCGGACGCCTCGTCTGGCAGTGCGATGATCTTCGTTGCCGCGTCGGGTGTTGCCGGCGTCGCCGCGTTCGTCGGGGTGTCGTCAGCCGCATACAGTGGCGGTGCCATCAAGGTGACTCCGGCGGCAATCGCACATATCAAAGTCGACTTCTGCTTCATCACGTCTCCTCGAAGGAGCTGCCGTTCAGCAACGGCTTTCACCGCTCCTCGAGACCTGACACGAATCGCAGTCGAATTCGGTTCCCTGCCGCTACCGTGGAGAAATCAACATCCAGGCCCCCGCCGCGATACCAACAGCGCCGGCGGCACGGGCCAGCCATCGTCCCCATGGTGCGAGCTTCTCGAACAGCACGAGCAGCGACAGCAGTGCGATCCAAAACACGCTCATGATCCCGACCACGAACAGCAGCGCCATCAGCACCCAGCAGCAGCCGACACAATAGAGGCCGTGAAGAAAGCCCAGGCGCACACAGCCCTGAACATCGCTACGAAATCCGCCGTGGCCCATGAGAAAACTGAACGGCGTGTGACATTGCGCCAGGCACGTGCTCTTGATGGGCAGCCACTGGTAGATGCCCGCCGCCATCAGGACCACCGCGCCAAGAAACATATTGGCGCTCGCCATCTGCGCGTTCAGCAATGCTGCACGCTCCAGCGCCCATTGAACCAACGTCGCGACCAAAGAAAAGCCGGCCCAGGCGAGGAAATAACCAGTCGCAAACCAGCTGGTCGCAGCGAATGGCTTGCCTGCGCTCTTCCTCTCTCGACCGACGCGGGCATACATCAGAATCATCGGCGCGGCCGAGGGCGCCATCATGCCGATCATCATCACCGTCCACATCACGAACACGAGCGTGAACTCGACAGCGCTCCAGGGCGACGCGGCGGGCGCCATCATTCCCACGCCGGCGGGGACCATGCGGAACCCGCTCATGTTCATGCCGCCCATGTCCATCTCGGCGGCGAGCCACAGAACATAGGCCCACGCCAGCGCGGCGATCACGCCAAGAGCAGTGGCGACGATGACGCGATCCCGCCGCAGCACTGTTTCAAGGGTGCTGACGGCCACGACCGGAACGTTACGCTGCGTTCGACCAGCGGATCGCGGCGTACAGGCCGTTCTTGCCGGAATTGTCCCAACGCATGCCGCGATCGCTGAAGGTATTGCCGGCGGCACCGACCGCCAATGTCATCTTGTCGGGATTCACCGGATGGCCGATGTTTGCCCGGATTTCACCGCTGGGATGCATGGTCGGCAACGGCTCCACGGCCATGTGCAGAATGCCGGGAATTTCCGCAGAGCGCGTCTTGCCTTCGATCCGGAACGAGATCGGCACTTTGCTCACGCCCAGATTTTTGCCGATCAGCGGTGCGAACGCCGCCATCGGCCCGCCGGCCGCACCGCTGAAGATTGCCGCCAGCGCTTCGGTTTGCTCATCGTCGGCGCGCTCGTCGATATATGTGGCCAACAACCAGTTGCCCTCCGCCATCACCCCGGGCGACTGCAGGATCACCAGCACATTGAGCCCGTCGAGTGCGACTTCGCCGTAACGGCCGCTCTCGACATGAAAGATCAGCGGCACATTACAAACGCCTTCCGTGGGACGCGCGGTCAATGGAGGGGCCGCGGACATCAGGCACGGACACAGCACGCTGCAACTGCAATTCTCGAAATAGTCACCGGAAAGGTGCCATGAGACTGTCTGCTGTGAGATTGGGGTCGCCATTGCTCTCTCCCGCTGAGGTGGTCGGACGAGCTTACGCGCGAGGGAATGTTACGCCCCGCCAAGCGGATGTGAAACCTCAGCCGAGCATCGGCCGCAACGTCGCGTCCAGCAATTTACCTCGGCGAAGCAGGCGCACTCGGACCTCGCGGGCCGCGAGTTCCGCAGTAAGCAGGCTATGCAACTGATCGAGCCCGGCAATCGGCACGCCGTCGAAATCGAGCAGCACATCGCCGTGCTCGAACTTCGCCTGCGCGGCGGGCCCGTTGGCTTGCACCTCCAGGATCAGGATGGCGGTCGGCACCTGGCGTTGCAACGTTCGCAAAATACGACGATCCAGCGGAATCGTCTGCCCGGCCAGGCCCAAACGACTTCGGCGCACGCGGCCTTCGCGCATCAATGTCGCCGCGACGTTTGCTGCGATATCGATGCCAATCGCGAAACAAATGCCTTGGGCTCCGCCTGCAATTGCGGTGTTGATGCCGATCACCCGGCCCGCGCCATCGACCAGCGGACCGCCGGAATTGCCGGGATTCAGCGGCGCATCGGTTTGAATCACGCTTTCCACGAGCCGACCGGAGCGCGTGCGCAGACTTCGGCCAAGCGCGCTGACGATGCCAGCGGTCACCGTTGCTTGATAGCCAAGCGGATTGCCGATCGCGATGACCAGTTGCCCCACGCGCAACGTCGATGACGAGCCGAACGTCGCATATGCGAACCCACTGCCGGCCAGGCGAAGCACGGCAATATCTGTAGCGGGATCGTCACCGACCAGCGTTGCGCTCACTTCTCGGCCATCCGTCAGCGTGGCGGTGAGCTGGCTCGCAGTGCCAGCGACGTGACTGTTTGTTAGCAAATATCCGTCCGGCGTATAGAGCACGCCGGAGCCGGTGCCGAGCGAGCGGCCGTTGGATGCTTTGGCTGTGATGCTCGCGACCGCGGGGCTCACACGATCAAAGGCCTGTGCGACGAGCTCGGAATACGGATCGAGCACATCCGGTTCGAGACGAGATGCGGGAATCATCGGCTGATGTTCGCGCGCCAAAGCTTTGCGAGCACCTGGCCGGATGACGGGGCACCCGGTCATTCAACCGATAGCACGGCCGGACGCCCACGCGCAGGCTCTGATCACACTATCGCGGGAGCCGATCGATGAACGTCCAAGCAAACGATCTTCAGCCACTGTCGCAGGCCATCGAAACAATCGTCGCAGCCGCCAAGGATCGGGTGGTCGCGATTCGCAACGCCTCGCATCGGCACGTCAGCGGCTTTGTTTGGGAGCCGGAGGTCGTGATTGCATCCGAGCAGGTGATCGGCAGGCGCGACGAATATGAGGTCGTGACGGCTGAAGGACGCACGTTACGCGCACACATCGTCGGTCGCGATGAAGGAACCAACATCCTGGCGCTGCGGCTGAATGAGCGCATCGAAGTGAGCGCGGCTGATGCGGCCCAGCCGCGGATTGGCGCGTTGGCGCTCGCGTTGGCGGCGAACGTCGACGGCTCGACCGCCGTGCGCATCGGCGCCGTCCGCAGTGTCGGCGATCGCTGGTTCAGCCGCAGCGGCGGTCGCATCGATCAGCGCATCACCCTTGATATTCGCCTCCGCCGCACCGAAGAAGGAGGACCTGTCCTCGACGCAGCGGGTGCGTTGATCGGCATGTCCACGCTCGGGCGTGCCGGTGAGGTGCTCGTGATTCCGACCGCGACCCTGACTCGCATCGTGCCGCAGTTGCTGGCAAATGGACGCGTCGAGCGCGGCTGGCTTGGCGTCGCGCTGCGACCGGTCGTCGTGCCCGATGCGCTCGTCGAGCAAGCCGGCCAGCACGTTGGAATGATGGCGATGTCGCTGGCGGAGCAAGGGCCCGCGGCGAAGGCTGGCGTCACCCCGGGCGATGTTCTGTTGACGATCGATGGCATCGCGCTGCGCGACCTGCGTCAGCTGATGGCGAGGCTCAGCGAAGACAACGTCGGCAAATCGATGGAGCTCAGACTCATACGCGGCGGACACATTCTCAAACTGGACACGCTGATCGGAGCTCGTCCGTAAGCGCAGCGGCTCACAATCTCATGTTGGATGGGATGCCGCTGCTCGTCGCCGTGCGCGCGTCGGATGAGCAGCGGCGCGCGACCCTGACAAAACTGGTTGAAGATGCCGGGCATCGAGCGGTCGCAGAGGACCGCTGCGACGTCATCCTGGGCGATATGAAACAACCGTCGTCCGAGCGACCGATCCTGGTGCTGAGCGAAGAAACATCGCCAGCCGACAATCATCTGCCGATGGATGTCACGCCCAGGCAGCTCGATGCAGCGCTTCGTGCGGTCACCGCTGGCCTCGCCGTTCGAGTCGGTCGAGTAGCAACACGCCGCGGCTTCGAAGAGCTCGGGGATCTATCGGCCAACAGCATCCTGTCGCCACGTGAGCTCGACGTGATCGAAGCGATCAGCGCTGGCTTGAGCAACAAGGCCATCGCGCGCGAGCTGGGAATCTCGCTCCACACCGTCAAATTCCACATCGAGTCGTTGTTACGCAAGCTCGGCGCCCGCACTCGCGCCGAAGCCGTCGCAAAGGCCATGGAGCGGCGAAAGAAAGAAACGATCGATCTGTGACTAGGCCGTCGCGACGCCCTCCTCCTGCAACAGCGTCGTCAGCTCCTTCGGCGGCAGCGGCTCGGTGAAATAGAACCCCTGCAGCTCATCGCAGGCATGAGCTCGCAAGTAGTCCGCCTGCTCTTTTGTTTCCACGCCCTGCGCGACGACGGTGAGGCTCAAGGATTTGCCCATCGCAATGATGGCTTCGGCAACCGACTGCCCGGTCACGCCCGCGTAGTCTCGCACCAATGTGCGATCGATCTTGACCGTATCGAGCGGGCAGCGTTGTAACATCGCGAGCGACGAATAGCCGCTGCCAAAATCGTCCAGCGCGATGCGAATGCCCAGCGCCTTGAGCTGCTTCAACGTGCTGAGCGTCTGCTCGACATCCTGGGTGAGCAGGTTCTCGCTGATCTCGATTTCCAGCAGATGAGCGTCCATGCCGGTGCTGGCCAGGATGGATTTGAGATCCGCCACCAGGTGCGGATCCCGGAACTGACGTTTGGTCAGATTCACCGCGATTGTGAGCGGCGGATAGCCCGCTTTCCGCCACGCAACGCCCTGCTGACAAGCCGCCCGCAGCACCCATTTGCCGATCGGCACAATCAATCCCGTGTCTTCCGCCATCGGAATGAAATGCATCGGCGGCACGACGCCGAGTTGCGGATGGTCCCAGCGCAACAGCGCCTCCACGCCCGTCACTCTGCCGCTCGCGAGGTCGCGCTTCGCCTGATAGTGCAGCCGGAACTCGTCATGCTCCAGCGCATGCCGCAGGCTGGATTCGAACGTCAGGCGCTCCAGGGTGTTGGCGTTCAGCGCTTCGGAATAAAACTGGAAATTGTTCTTGCCTTGCGACTTGGCATGATACATCGCCACGTCCGCATGCTTGGTGAGCGTCTGCTCATCGAGCCCGTCCCGCGGATAGATGCAAATGCCGACGCTGGCGGTGACGCGGAACTCCTGTCCGATCAGCAGCAGCGGCTGCCCGAGGCTCGCGAGCATCTTCTTGGCGACGACGGCGACGCTCGCTGGCTCATCCACCTGCGGAAGCAACACGACGAACTCGTCACCGCCCAAGCGTGCGACCGTGTCGCTGTCACGCAGGCATGCTTTCAGTCGTCGCGCCACTTCCTGCAACAACTGATCGCCGGCGGCATGGCCGAGCGTGTCGTTGACCTGCTTGAAACGATCCAGGTCCAGGAACGCCACGGCGAACTGTCGATTGTAACGACGCGCCTCATTCAGACATTGGCCCAGCAGCTTGCTGAACAGGCTGCGGTTGGGCAGGCCCGTCAAACCGTCGTGATACGCGAGATATTCGACGCGCTCCGCATGTTTGACCTTGGCTTCGCTTTCTCGCGCGCGACTGCGTGCGAGCTGCCAGCTGAGACGCCACAATGTCGACGCCACCAGAATGATCGCCACACTTCCCGCCGCCGCCCATGCAATGTATGCGCGTGACTGCCGGCGAGCTGCTTCCAACTGCTCGTCGATCGAGAGGCCGACGAGCACCGCTAGAGGAACGCCGTACAACTCGCGTGCCGCAATCAATCTGCGCTCGCCATCCCAGTCGCTGATCGTTCGGACCACGGCCGCATCATCGTTCTCTGAGGGCGTAACCAACGACGCATATTCGATCGGCTCGCCGGACATCACAGTGTCGCCGGTGCGCCGAACCCGCAGAATGCCGTCGCTGCCCACCAGGCCCAGCACGCCGCGCTGGCCCAGAATCTGCGGTTCATAGCCGCTCACAAAGTAGTCCGCATCGACCGACACGATCACCACGCCGTCGAATGTGCCCTCGGGCGAGCTGCGCCGGCGGCTGAAATGTAACTTTCGCCCGGTCGCCATCCCTCGCGGGAGAGCGCCTACGAACAACGCGTCCGTCTCGCTTTGAGCGCGAAAGTAATCCTCGCGGGCGACATTTGCCCGTGATATCGGCTGCGTACTAGCCACGATATTGCCGTCGCGCGAGGCGATGCTGACGGTGAACACGAGATGCGAAGGCAGCAGCTCACGATCGGCCAAGGCACTCAACAGCTCCTGCGGATTTCGCTGCTGCGGCCACGCCTGGACCAGCGTGATGGCCTGCTCGATCTCGCGCACCGCCCGCACAACCTGCGCTTCGTAGGTGCTCAACAGCTCTCGTGTCGATGCCTCCATCGCGGCGGCCGTGTCCGCGTATCTGATTTTCAAGAACGCGAACGTCACTCCCCACAGCGCGGCGATCAGCACCAGGGCCGTCAATGGAAATAAAACCTGCGGTTCGGAAACCCGCGTCAATCTCTGGCGAAATGAGCTGGCCGACATGCTGCGCCTTGTTTGTAAGGACGTCTTGCGTCGCATCCGTATTGTTGAGGGTGCAACTCTATTGTTCAGTACGCACAATTCCCTGCAAACGCTGCACGTCAGGAAAAAGTGTCGCCATTGCCTATGTTTTCGAGCCGCAGCGTCGCGGCGATCCTGATGGCGATTCTGGCCACCCTGGGGCAGACAGCCGACCTGCGGGCCGAAGATGAGCACGAGAATCCCTCGCCTCTTTCCTTCAGCGGCTTCGGGACGCTCGGCGCCGTGCGCTCCAGCGAAGATCAAGCCGACTTCACGGCCAACGGCCTTCGTCCCAACGGGCCCGGGTACACTCGCACCTGGAGCTTCGACGTCGACAGCAGGATCGCGGCACAGGCTTCGGTAGATGTGAGCTCGCGGCTGACCGCCATGGCGCAGGTCGTTTCCGAGCAGCTCTACGACAACACTTATCGTCCGCGCATCGAATGGGCCAGCCTCAAGTATCGGGTCAATGATGACTTGAGTGTGCGCGTGGGCCGCACCGTGCTGCCGGTCTTCTTCGTGTCCGACTATCGCAAAGTCGGTTACGCGAATCCCTGGGTGCGTCCGCCGGTTGAGCTGTACACGCTGATTCCGCTCACCAACACCGACGGCATGGATGTCACCTATCGCATCGACGGCGGCGCCGTGACTCACAGCCTCGCCACATTGTATGGCAGTACCGAAACTCACGTGCCGATGCTGGGCACGGTCGACGCAAAACACACCTGGGCGATTTCGGACACCATCGAATGGGGTGCCGCGACCTTTTATCTCTTCTATCTGAGAAGCAAAGTCACCATCGGCGCCCTGCGTCCGTTCTTCGCCGCCTTTCGTGAGTTCGGCGACCCTGGCGCGGCGCTGGCGGAGAAGTATGAGCTCGAAAACCGCAGCGTCAGCTATCGCGGCGTGGCCGCAAGTTATAACCCGGAACATTGGTTTGCGATGGGCGAATGGGGCCGCAGCCGGCTCGGGCCATTTCTCGGCGATGCAACGGCGTGGTATGTCAGCTTCGGGCGCCAGGTGTGGCGAGTCACGCCCTATGTGACTTATGCCGAAGTCGACGTCGACAGCTCACGTTCAGACCCGGGATTGGACCTGTCGACGCTGCCATCGTTTGCAGTCGAAGGTGCGGCCTCTTTGAACACCGCACTCAACACGCAGCTTGCATCGCTCACCATACAAAACAGCACCACGGTCGGCGTGCGATGGGACTTCGCGCGCAATCTCGCTTTCAAAGCGCAGTACGACCGGATCGACGTGGGCGCCGGCTCGCCCGGCACTCAGATCAACCTGCAGCCTGGATTCCGGCCCGGCAGCTCGTTCGATCTGTTCAGCCTGTCAATCGATTTTGTCTGGTGAGGCGGGGACATGAGGACCGCCCTCAAGTCCGTCGGCGCACTCACCTCGGCACTGGCGCTGGTGGTGAGCGTCGCAAATGCGGATGTGGTTGCCGTCGTGGCGGCGGGCAATCCCGCGACGTCTTTGAGTCAGCAGCAGGTCGCCGACATTTTCCTCGGCAAAAGCAGCCGCTTTCCCAACGGCGACACCGCGACTCCCATCGACCAGCGCGAAGGCTCCGCCGTACGCGATGAGTTCTACGCTCGATTCACCGGCAAATCGCCGGCGCAGATCAAAGCATTCTGGTCGAAGATCATTTTCACCGGCCGCGGCCGGCCGCCCCGTGCCGTCGCCAACAGCACTGAGGCGAAGAAACTGCTGGCAGCCAATCCGCACGCCATCGCATACATGGAGCGTCGCGAGGTGGACAACAGCGTCAAAGTCGTTGCGGCCGATTCGAGCTGAGCGTGCGCGTGAGCGTCGCTCATTGCACTCCATAAAACATATACGACCCATAGATGTTGTCCCGCCAGATCTGAATCGCCGTCGGGCCGGTGTAGTTGTCCGCCGCCTCCGGCCCGGTGATGGAAAACCCCGCCTTTTGTCCCGGCGCGAGCGTATTCGAGGTGCTGGAGCGGGTGCTGGTGGTCCAGGTGTGGGAGACCTTGAGATTGAGATCGAAGCCCACTTTGAAGCTGGTGTTCACCGAGTTCTCCACCGAGAACCCGATGCTGCGCGTATCCTCCGCCGTGCTGGTGTTGGTGGTGGACGTTTGCGCCGTGGTCTCGAAATATTCCGTAACAGCCTGGCCGCCGGTGCCCGCCGGCCGATAGTCGAACGTACGCCCGCCGGCCGGGCTGAAGCGCCCGGACGAGTCCATGTTCGGGTCATATAACGGATTGGTCGCAAACGGATTGGCCGTGAGAATGGCTTGATAATCGGCGTCCGTCAGGCCGCCGACGCCGGACACATCCCAGGTTCGCGCCAGCCGCGAGGCGACGTTGGCAGGAATCAATGCCGGATTCTTCAGCTCATAAACATACAAATACAGCACGTCCATCTGGTTGACCGGATCCGCAGCGTTGTATGCGTAGCCGTCCCAATTGAAGCTCGCCGGGCCGGTCAACGTCAGATCGACGGCCGGGTTCAGCCACAGCCAGACGATGTCGTAGTTGTGATCGATGCCGGCCGCGGAGCTCGCCGGGCCGCTCACCGTCTGGCCGCCGGTCGCGTTGATGCTCCAGGAACTGCCGTTGGTGGTTTCGCCCTGCTGGGAATAAGCGCCGGTGATGGTGGTGGAGTGGCTGGCTTTGACCGGCTCGATGCCCACTTTCAACGTCGATGTGACACTCACCGAGGTCTGGTTGCTGAACGCCTGAGTGAGCGAGGTGCTGCCGCCTCGTGAAAAGTTCGCGCTGTAGGAAACGAAACTGCGCGAGCCCGGCGGCGCGTAATCCACCCCGAGCACCTGGTACTTCGGATAGATCGTGCCGCGCCAGTTCCCGAACACGTAGTTGCCATTCACATTGACCGTGACCACCAGGTTTCTTTGCAAGGTGATGACTTCGGTGCCGGAGAATGTGCCGTACGCAGGCAGGTTGTGAGAAATATCCACACACAGCGCGACCGCGTTCGGCCCATTCTGCCGTGTGTACGCATGATTGCCGAATGTCACCTGCCCGGAACGCTGCAGCGTGTTGACTTGATCGAGATCGGGCGGCAGCTGGCTGGTCAGGCCGCAGTATTCACCGCCGCCGGGGCTGGTATTGATGGTCCCCATGTCGATGTAGACGATGGCGACCGAGGGCGGCACCGCGCCGGCCGTGGAACAGATCAATGCCGAAAGCGCCAGGAAACATCCGACCAGGATCTTCATTGCTGCCAACTCCCTTTGGACACCAATGGGCGCACCCCATGCGGATCTTATAAACCTGTCGTCCCTGGCGCTCTATGACATTCAGGCTCAAATCACAATCTCTCACCCGCCAACGTGCGTTGGCCGAAAGTGACGATCGACAGCGCCATGACGGCCGCAGCGACGGAGACCCAGAAGCCGTTGCGCGCGCCGAAGCTGTCCACCACCCAGCCGGACACGAATGAACCCAGCGCCATGCCGATGCCTATCCCTGTGCCCACCCACGTAATGCCTTCAGTGAACACCGCCGGCGGCACCCGGCGCTCCACCAGGCCGAAGGTGGTGATGAACGTCGGCGACACGGCGATGCCGCTTAGAAATATCGTGACCGCGAGCAACGTCACGGTGTCCGCGAGCAGCAGCGGAAACGTCGTGATCAACAAGACACTCACCGCGACCAGCAATTGTTTGGGCAGGGGCGCAGTAATTTTCAATCCACCGATGATCACGCCGACGACGAACGACCCCGCGGCGTAGACGCCGATGATGAAGCTCGCCACGTCGGCGTCGCCCATCTGGCGCGTCAGGGCGACGACGCTCACTTCGGCGGTCGCGAAGATCGCACCGACGAAGATCATTGCGGATGTGAGCAATTGAACCGGTCGCAACGTGATGGCCGAGCTGTTCGCGCCGGTTGCATGCTTGCGAAGCGGAGGTTCGGTGCTGCGTTGGAGAGCGAATGCCGCCGTTCCTATTGCCATTGCCAAGGTCGAAGCAAGCACGCCGGCTTCGGCGAACAGCGCCACACTCAGCCCGACGGAGAGTGAGGCCCCCGCGATATAGACCAGCTCGTCCGCTGCCGACTCGAATGCAAACGCCGTGTTGAGCTCCGGACGATCGCGAAACAACTCGGTCCATCGAGCCCGAACCATGGCCGAGATACTGGGCATCGATGCGGCGAACAGCGCAGTCACGAACAGCGACCACGCCGGCCACTGCCGGTGAGATGCAATCATCAGCAGCGCGAACGACACGACCGACAGCGCGGTGGTTGGGATCAGCAGCCGAAATTGCCCCAGCCGATCGACCAGTCGTGAGATCTGAGGCGCGGCAACGGCATTCGTCAGCGTGAAAGTCGCGGCGACTGCCCCTGCGATCCAATACTCGCCGCGACTCTGCGACAACATGGTCACGATGCCGATCGGCGCCATCGCGACTGGCAGGCGCGCAACGAATGCCGCTGTGGCAAACCCTTTCGCACCCGACGCGGCGAAAATGACCTTGTAAGGATTGCTGACGTTAAAACTTTGCATATCGTCCTGAGCGATCAATGCCACACCGAGACTGATTGTTTGGGCCGGCTCCGGCGATTCCCAGACGGACGTCGCGTCGGCTTTGTGACAGCCGATCAATCACACTGCGAGGATAACGGCGACTGAATCGTCGCAGTTATCGTTTCGGTTTGGCGACGCTTGCTTTATTCAAAGCGCTCGGCTCGGCCGTCATCTCATCCGCGAGCCGTCTCAGCAAGCGCACGAGCTCATCGAAGTCTTTGCGACTCCAGTCCTTGAACATTTCGATTGCCATTTGCTCGCGGGCGGCGTCGATGGCGCGATTCGCGGCCTTGCCCTGGCGAGTGATCACCGCTTCGCGCACGCGAGCATCGGCGGCGCTCGCTCTTCTCGTGACCAGCTCCAGTTCTTCGAGCCGCGCCACTTGTCGGCTGACGGTGCTGTAATCGCGCCCTACTCGACTGGCGAGATCGACGACGCCGATCGGCCCGAGCCGCTCCACCAGCACCAGCAACGGAAACAGCGCGCGCTCCAGCGGCAGCCCCGCCATCTCCAGCATCTCCGCATCGCGCTCCGGCCGCACCATGGTGGTCGTGATATCGATGAGAGAACGATGCAGCTGAGGCAGCGACGCTGCGATGTGAGTTTCCTGGACTTTCTTATCCGACACGTTGAGCTCCGCGGGGGTCGAGCACTCTCTGCGACTCATCATAGCCGCAACGCGCACCCCCGGACAGTATTTATGTGCGTCTTGCACATATCCGCGAGGGCGCCTATGCTCGCCATAAATGTGCATGATGCACATATTTAGGAGCCTGTAGATGGACGCGGAAATTTTCACGGATGTGCTGATCGCCGGCGCCGGCCCGGCCGGACTCACAGTGGCGATCGACCTGGCGCGCCGGGGCGTGGCGTTTCGGCTGATCGACCGGCTGAACCAGCCGTTCAACGGCTCGCGCGGCAAAGGCATTCAACCTCGCACGCTCGAAGTCTTCGAGGACCTGGACATCGCCGATCGGGTGGCTGCGCTCGGCGGCCTCTACCCGCCTTTGCGCGAATACCAGGAAGACGGCACGTATCGCGACAGCAATGTTGCCGGCGATGCGCATGCGACCCCGAGCGAGCCGTATGCACTGCCGACCCTGGTGCCGCAGTTTCTAACGGAGCGAGCGCTGCGCACTCGTCTGCTCGAACTCGGACACTCGCCGCATGCTGGATGTGAGCTGGTCGGTTTCGAGCAGGATGAGAACGGCGTCACCGCTCGCGTCGCCAGCCAGGGCCGCGAACAAACGATTCGAGCGCGGTACCTGGTCGCGACCGACGGCGGGCGCAGCTTCGTGCGTCACGCGCTGGAGATCGGGTTTCCTGGCAAAACCCTCGGCGTGCGCGGCCTGGTCGCCGATGTGGTGCTCACCGGCCTGACGCGCGATGCCTGGCATCGCTACAACGAAGCCGATATGACCAATCAGCTCGCGTTCTGTCCGCTGTTCGGCACCGATATGTTTCAAATCCTGGCGCCGGTGCCGCTGGAAGGCGATGTCGATCTGTCCGTCGAAGGCCTGTCGAAAATGATCGTAGAGCGCATCGGCCGCACAGACATTCACATCCAATCCGTCTCCTGGGCGTCCGCCTTCACCATGAGCGCACGACTTGCGGATCGTTATCGCGTCGGCCGAGTGTTTCTGGCGGGAGATGCGGCGCACGTGCATCCGCCGACCGGCGGTCAGGGTCTGAACACGAGCGTGCAGGACGCATATAACCTGAGCTGGAAACTTGCATCTGTCATCGGCGGCGCACCCGAGACATTGCTGGATAGTTACGAGGAAGAGCGACGCCCGATCGCCGCCGGCATGCTCGGGCTGTCTACCGCTCTGCTCGATGCTCACAAACGCGGCGAGATGCGCCGAGGCCGGGAAGTTCGTCAGCTCGATCTCGCCTATCCAGGATCGTCACTGACGCTGGAACTGCCGGCGCGCACGCGAGGTCCGCTGGCTGGCGATCGCGCGCCTGACGCGCCAGTTCGCGGCAACACCGGTGTGCGTCGACGTTTGTTTGAACTGTTCAAAGGCCCGCACTGGACCTTGCTCGGCTATGACGTCGATCCCACGCTGGTGGCAACCCGCCCGGGACTGCACATACATACGTTCGGCCGTCGCAATGACCTGATCGATGACGAGGGACATTTCGCGGCAGCATATGCTCCCTCAGCAGGCGATTGGATTCTGGTGCGCCCGGACGGCTACATCGGCGCCATCGTCGGCTCGAACGAGATCGAGGCGCTGGAATCGTATCTGCAGTGCGTCGGCCTCGGGCTGTAAGGAGGCGCGCAGCTGAGTTCAACTCGAGCATGCTTCCAGCATCGCCTGCAACTCGGCATGCGCTTCCTGCGCATACTCCGGCCGCAGCGTGCCGTGAATCATGAGACGAAAGCACTCGCGCACATACCGGTCTGCGTAATGTTGCAGATTCGCCCGACCTCCGGATTTGGCACGCGCCCACATCGGCCATAGAAACGTTCCTGCCAGCGTGATCACGCCCAGCACTTCGGGATCCATGTCCTGCGCCGGCACCGGCGTCTCCTGAAAGCGCTGGCTGCGGCCGTAGTACTCGCGCCAGAACTGATCTTTCGATGGATCCGGCATGGAAATGATCTGCATCAGCCAGGCCTGGCTCATCTCGGGATTGCGGATCGCGAAGTTCGCCAGCCGGCGGATCACGCGCAGCACGTTGCTGTGACCCGCCCGCTTCTCGCCATCGTCGAACGGCGCGGCGAACACTGCATTCGCCAATTGCTCGGAGCTCCATTCGGCCGCGACGGTAAGCAGCTCGTTGCGAGATGGAAAGTGATGATAAACCGTGCCGCGGTTCACTCCGGCGAGACGGGCGACCTTGGAGAGCGTCATGCCTTCCGGGCCGGCACTGGAAAGTAACGAACGAGCACATTCGAGAATGCGTTCGCGCATGTCGCTGGTCTCGCCCGCCGGGCTTTCGGTCGCAGCTCCTCTGTGACGCTCGATATGAGCAGCCGGTGTCAATCCATCGATCGTCTTCAGACGACATCGATCGTTGAAACGAGCCCCGAGCAACGCGAGCTTGCCCTCGAGCGCATCGATGTCGATGCCCGACAAGCTCTGCACCTCCGGCCAACTCACATCGCTCTTGCGACAGCGAATCGCAGCGCCAGCACATGCGTGCACAACATCCCGGTTACTTTTCTCCATACACACGCCCAATACCGTAACCGGCGACGCCTTCTGCAACCCTTGCACGAATGCGGCCGCGCCGTCAGGCGTGCTCGCACGCACGCGCGCAAACATGAATCTGCTTTGGCGCTCGATAGCCACGTACAAACATTCGGTACTCAGAGGCAGCACGTACACATCAAACCAACCCAGCTGCGTGGACCGCAGCTGCCGCTCCGGCAAGCGTGATATGCCATGGCGGCGAAAGCAGCGATGCACGGCCGCCCTGCTCACACCCACCGACATCGCCTGCAGAACGTGAACGCAATCATCCAGCGAGAGCTGCGCGAATCGCCGCAAGATCACGACGAGCGCTTCAGCAATTGACGCCGACTCGCCTCGATGACGACCGGACCGGCGCGCTTCACACGAGTCTCGATTGCGCCACCGAAGCACCGTCTTGAGATTCACTCCGTGACGTCTCGCAACGGCACGAGCGCTTTCCGTGCTGTTTCTGAGCTCGGCTCGCAGGTGAGGTGACAACCGCCGGCCGTGCACCCTTTCCGCCGATACAATGTGACCTGCGCGCATGCCCCTCTCCAGCAATCGAGTCCCGCTCTCAGAGGGTTCATTTCACCGCATCCGACGCCCAAACACTTGACCCGAGGCGACAAACGACGCGGCTGTGCCGGCACCCTGCTCACGCCAGCGCCGTTGACACACAACAGTGACTCAACGACCTTGTTGACCATCGAAGAATCATGGCGGGGGCGAGAGTGAGCACTGTCCGGATCGAGCCGATCAAACAACACATCGGCGGCGTCGTGCACGTTACCAAGGAACATCTGCTGGACGACTCGACCGTCGCCGCGATCCGCGAGGCGCTCGAAAATCGCAGCGTGCTGGTGTTCCCGAAGTTGAATCTCACGGATGCCGAACAAGTCGCGTTCACGGACAAGCTCGGCAAGCGAGGCAGCTACACGCGCAAGGCACCGGGCAATGACCTGACCGGCAAAGATGTCTATACGGTCACGCTCGACAGGAAGATCAACACTCAGCCGGAGTACGTGCTCGGCACGTTCTTCTGGCACATCGACGGCATCACCATCGATCAGCCGCTGCCGAAGGCAACGGTGCTCACGGCGCGCAAACTTTCATCGACCGGCGGGCAGACCGAGTTCGCCAGCACTTACGCAGCGTATGAAAACCTGCCGGAGCGCGAGCAGCTGGCGATCAATCATCTGCGTGTCCTGCATAAGATGGAAACCAGCATGCAGCCCGTGTTCGAGCAAATGTCGCCCGAGGACCTGGCTCGCTGGCGCGGCATGTCTTCGGCAATGATTCATCCGCTGGTTTGGAAACATGCCTCCGGTCGCGAGTCGCTGATCCTGGGTTCGCACGCCGATCGGGTCATCGACCTGCCGATCGCACACGGCCGCTCAATGCTGGTTCGTCTGCAGGAATGGGCCGCGCAGCCGGCATTCTCGTATCGACACGAATGGAGCGAAGGCGATCTCGTGATCTGGGACAACTGCGGCGTCATGCATCGGGTGGTGCCGTACGATGAGAACTCCGGACGCCGCATGCATCGTACGACCATCATGGGCGAAGAACGGGTGAACGGTTCGATGCCGCTGCAGGCGATCGCGTGACTCGATGAATACGGACGTTCTGTTCCAGCCGTTCCGGCTGAAGTCGCTGGCGCTGAAGAACCGCATCGTCATGGCGCCGATGACGCGCTCGTTTGCCATCGATGGGCTGGTGAGCGAGCCGCACGTCTCTTACTACCGGCGCCGCGCCGAAGGCGGTGTGGGTTTGATTCTTTCCGAAGGTGCGGTGATCGATCGCCGCGCCTCGCGCAACGATCCCGGTGTGCCCTACTTTCACGGCCCGGCGCTCAGCGGTTGGAAACAAGTGATCGATGCGGTCCATGCCGCCGGCGCTGCCATGGGCCCGCAGTTGTGGCACGTGGGATCGGTCAAGAGCCTGACAGCACAGTGGGAACCGACGGCGCCGCCGGAAAGTCCGTCCGGGCTGGTCGCTCCAAACATCGCGCGTGGAATTGCGATGAGCGAAGAAGACATTGCTGACAGCGTCGCAGCCTTTGCCCGCGCCGCGGTCGACGCGCAACGGCTGGGCTTCGACACCATCGAGTTGCACGGCGCGCACGGATATTTGATCGATCAGTTCTTCTGGGCCGGCACCAATCGACGCACCGATCGCTATGGAGGCGCAACGCTCGAACAACGATCGCGATATGCCGCCGAGATCGTCGCGGCGATTCGCAAAGCAGTCGGGCCCGACTACCCCATCATTCTGCGCATCAGCCAGTGGAAACAACAGGACCTATCAGCGCGGCTGGCCGAGACACCCGAGGCGCTGGCAAATTGGTTGAGGCCGTTGGTCGACGCCGGCGTCGATGTTCTGCATTGTTCGCAGCGTCGTTTCTGGACACCGGAGTTCCCGGAGATCGACGGCGAACAGGGCTTGAATCTGGCCGGCTGGGCCAAGAAGCTGACCGGCGCGACCACCATCAGCGTCGGATCGGTCGGCCTGTCGGGCGACTTCGTGAATGTATTTCGGGGCGAGCGTTCGCAGCCGACCCGTCTCGATGGCTTGATTCAACGAATGGAGCGCGAAGAATTCGACCTGGTGGCAGTAGGCCGCGCGCTGATCACCGATCCGGACTGGCCCGCGAAAGTGCACGCCGGCGAGTGGGACAGCATGAAAGAGTTTTACACCGGCGCGCTGGCGCAGTTCGTGTGATCAGAACTGCATGATCTCCGCCGCCATGATTTCCACTTCCGAAGCGCAGCCCAACGCCCTGGACGCGCCCGGCGACAGGACGAATTCTTCCTGCATTTCTTTGGCGCCGACCGCCGACCATTTGACCGTAACCTTGATGCTCAGGTACGTGTGCTGGCTGGACACGACCCACGAGCGATTGAACTGATCGCACACCTTGTCGGAGGTGTAACGCACGAACGTCACCGGCGCAGGCTCTTCAGCCGCGCACGGGCCGGCCAAAATGATTCCTGCAGCCAGCAGCGCGGCCAATAGCGGCCGCATGCCCCCTGAGGCATTCTTCATATTGCAGTCCTCGTCTTCGCCGCGGGCGCGAATGAGACAGCGATTTATCAAACCCCTTGTCGACGCTGAGGATGCGCGCCGACTGCCGGAATACCTGTTAGTTCCCTCACATTTGCCAAAACACGTGGGGGCGGGTCAGTGAATAACTGTGAAGAGCGTCACCCGCTGCCTGCCGTGCCGCTGGCTGCAGCGCCTGAACAAAACTAGTCAACGCTCCGACAATCCGATCTCCATTTGCTGAACGTGCGCTCGCGCATATATGCCTAGCAACCCTGAACCGGTGTGTTATGGTCCGGTTGACACCGGTGTCACCGCAGGAATTTCGGGGTGACGCACGGTGCGCAGCGGCCGGCGATCGCGCCAGGGCGCTGACTAATCATTGGTGACGGAACACGCGCGCAAGGGGGTCATGCTCATGTTCAAGAAGGCGTTATACGCCGCGACGTTGTTTGCTCCGGCATTCGGCGCACACGCGGCTACCGACTATCCCGCGGGTTACACGAAATGCGCCAAGGAGGGAGCGACGTGCACGTTCAGCGGCTCTCGCTCCGTGGCGTACGGCAAGTCCGGCACTTTCGTGTACGCCACGCTGGCCGGGCCTATCACCTGCTCTGCTTCATTGTTTCCAACCATCAACGTCGATAGTCCCAGGTACTGTTCATATGGTCCCACGGACAGCGGCGGCGGTGGTGGAGGTGGAGGTGGAGGTGGAGGTGGTGGAGGTGGTGGTGGCGGCGGCAGCGTCGGCACTCCGGTCGGCTTCGGACGATCGGCCACGGGCGGCGCTGGAGGTGCCGTTGTCACAGCTCACACCGGCGCTGAAATCAACGCAGCCCTGTGCGCTCGCGCCAGCGTCAGCACGCCGTTGATCATTCGCGTCGACGGTACGATCAATCATGGCAACACCACTCGTGCCACCGGCAGTTGCGACACCACGGCGACGGAGATTCAGTTCAAGGGTGTGAGCAACGTGAGCCTGGTCGGCGTTGCCGATCGTGGCGTGCTGGATCAGATCGGCATGCATCTGCGCAACACGTCCAACATCATCATTCAAAATCTGCACATCAAGAACGTCAAAAAGAGCGGCTCGCCAGTTTCCAACGGCGGCGATGCCATCGGCATGGAATCCAGAGTCAACAACGTCTGGGTCGATCACAATACTTTGGAGGCGAGCGGCGGCGAATCC
>CAMLEO010000099.1 GCA_946478975.1 uncultured Steroidobacter sp. | reverse complement strand
CCCGTCACAGCGTCGATATCGCTCGCCAGCATCTCGCTGGCAATTCGCACGACCGGCGCGTCTGCCGCGTCGATCAAGATCGGTGCGGCAGTTTCGTTCGCGACGAGTGGAAACTCATTGGCTTCGCGCGCATCGGCGCAGAAAGGTGACACGATGAGGAGCAGCCCGAGAGCAACGAGCGCTCCCGGGCGGGTCATGACGGCAGTTCGATTCATCGGCGTTTGATCAGAAGTTGGCTCGGATACTCAGCTCGAACGTACGGTCGAAGGCATTCACCGACTTCGGCAGCAGCGGCGTGCCGTAGTAGTCTTTGAGCTCGTTGCGAGTTAGGTTCTGCGCATCCAGCCCGATGGTGACGGCGCTGGAGAGATCATAGCTGATGGAGGCATCCAGCTGGCCCATCGCCTTGACGATGAGCGGACGGTTGGCCGCGTCGCCGGAGGTGGCCGAGACATATTTATCTCTCCAGTTGTACGCGAGCCGTGCGCTCAACGGACCTCGGTCATACAAGCCGATCAGGTTGTAACTGTTCTGGGACAGATTTTCGAGCGGCACCGACTGGCCGGGAATCGGGCTGGGCGCGCTGCTGTCGACGTAGGTGTAGTTCGCCTGGGCGCCGAAGCCATCGAACGGGGCCGGCAGGAAATCGAAGAATGTTTGATAGCCGACCTCGTAGCCTTTGACCTGGCCGTTGGCGCCGTTCTGGGGCGAGGTGATCAGGAACTCCTGGCCTTCGATGGTTTGCGTCCGCGACAGGTTCTGGACGAAGCCATCGACGCTCTTATAGAAGCCTGCGACGTACGCGATGCTGGTCTGCGACCGATACCACTCCAGCGACACATCGAACTGATCCGCGCGCAGCGGTTTCAAGTACGGATTGCCGCCGTTGCCGGTCAGAAACAAATAACTCAGAGTGGTAGCGGGCGTGAGCTGATCGAAGCTTGGCCGAGTCACGACCTTCGACGCGGCCGCCCGCAAGTACACGGCATCGCTCAGCTGCGCACGCAGATTCAAACTCGGCAGCCAGTTGTCGTAGCTGGTGTCGACGGAGATCGCATCAAAACCGCCGGCCGGTGCGCTCCGGAAACCTTTGAGCGTGGGATCCGTCTTCACGTAGCGCACGCCGGCGTTGCCATCGATCGGAATTCCGCCGAGCGTGAACTCATACAGCGCCTGGGCATAAGCGGCGTAGGTGCGCTCGCTGATGTCGTAGAACTGGCTCGCAGCATCGGCCGGGCCGTTGGGATCCAATCCAAACAAACTGCGAGTCGCGCGTCGATTGCGAACGGCCGCGACGGTCGGCGTGATCCACTGCTGAATCGCGAGATCGTAGTCGCCGCGAAACACCTCATTGTCCGTGATCTGCAGCATGCCGGATACGGCCGATGGCAACGGCAAGCCGTTGGCGGCCGTGAATGAATAGCTCGTGCTGAAGCCGCGGCGCCTGGAGCTTCGGTCGGCGTAGCGAATGCCGCCGCGCAGATGGCTGAGCAGGCCGGCATCGATCGCGTAATCGACGTCCATTCGGGCAACGGTTTCGCTGCCGCGATTGTGATTTTCGTTGTCGGCGTAGCGATCGAATTCATACACCGCGGGGTTGGTCAGATCCACACCCGACAGCATGGGGTTGGGAATGAAATGTCCCAGGTCCAGCGTGTACAGCGGCCCGTTGGTCTTGGTGCCGATCTCGGTGAACTTGCTGGAGCCTTTGCTGCTGGTGTAGCCGACTTCGCCGGTGATCGACACCGCGTCCAGCGTCCACAGCGCACCGAGCACGCCCTGGGCCGTTTCATACTCGTTGTCCTGAACATACGTGCTGGGCGTGGTCTTCGCATCGGCATAGGAGCCGTACTGGAAATAATTCGTGCCCGGCGCGAACTGGAAAGGCGGGATGGCAACGGCCGCGGACGAGCGGATGCCGCTGGTGCCGGTACGGACATAGATCAGCTGATTGTCTTCGCGATTGTCGGTCTTGTTGTAGAGGCCATCGACATACAGCTGCAGGGTGTCGGTCGCCTGCAGTTGCAGCGAGGTGTTGAATCCAACACGTTCACGCTCGCCGACGCTGTAGCGCGTGCCGGCGTCCGTTGTGGTCACGATTTCGTCGCCGCTGGGATCGCGCGGGAAAACGCCGTCGCGATCCAGATCGTATTGATCGGTTCGCGTCGCATAGGTGCCGACGGCATTGCGGAAGCTGCCGAACGAGCGCTTCTGATAAACCGCGCTGATCAGTGCGCCGAGCTCGCCGATGCCGGTCTCGAAGCGATTGCTGGCGAGCACGGACACGCGCGGATCGATCTTATCCGAGATGTCGCCATAGAACGCCTTTGCCGTCGCCGACAGCTCCGGCCCGGTGAAATCGAACGCACGGCGCAGGCGGATGTTTACCAGGCCGCCGAGACCGCCTTCGATCTGATCGGCCGCCGCTGTCTTGTAAACATCGATGCCCGCCAGCAGCTCGGAGGGAATATCGCCCAAGGCGACGCCGCGGCCGGAGGTCGTGAACAAGTTGCGGCCGTTCAAGAGCGTCTGTACCTGCGACAGGCCGCGGATCGTAATGCCCGAGCCTTCGCCCTGGCTGCGCGAGATCTGCACACCGGTGATGCGCTGGAGCGCTTCGGCGACGTTGTTGTCCGGCAGCTTGCCGATATCCTCGGCGACGATGGAGTCGACGATCTGCGAGGCGTTTTGTTTGTTTTCGATCGCCGAGGCCAGGCTGGCGCGAATGCCAGTGACGACCACTTCTTCGACCGGCGATGTATCTGTCGTGCCAGAGGACGCTTCGTTCCTGGCGGCCTGCGCGAGCACCGCTGAGGGCAACGTCGATACGGCCAATGCCACAGCCAGTCGCAACCGCGAACCCTTGATCGGCGCGATGCCTTTGGAAACACCACTCATTCGGACTGATCCTCGTTGTTAGCGGCCAGGGGACGACTAACAACAAAGAGCAGTTTTAGAAAAAAGCGGCTACGGGGCGCGATCGATGCGAACTTCGTCGTCGCTTTCGACGACGCGCATGCCGGGTTGCTCGCGCAGAAAGCGGAGCAGGGGGCTCGGATCGGTGGAGGAGAACGTGCCGCTGATGAGGAATTCCTGGAGCCGCGGGTCGGCGATGTGCAGCGGGCGCTCGTTATATCGATTGAACTCGCGCGCCACCTCGGCCAGCGTGGTCTTTTGAAACATCAGGCGACGTTGCGTCCACGCGATCGCGGCGGCGACATCCGCTGCATCGTTCGACTCGACGCTGGACGGAGTAATGGTCGCTTGCCCGCCCGCTGCGAGAGATTCCGGTTGGCTGCGCCGGTTCTGTTCGGGAATGATGCTGACCCGGCCCTCGACGACCGTGACGGTCGTTCCCATCTGCTTGCGGTAGACATCGAACTGCGTGCCGACCGCGCGGATGTTTGCATTTCCGCCGTGGACGATGAAAGGACGGCCGGTATCGTGGGCGACCTCGAACAACGCTTGTCCTTCGAGCAGATCGATATTGCGCTCGTGCTCGCTGTAGCGGATGCGGATGCGTGAGCGAGTATTGAGCTGTACCACCGAGCCGTCGTTGAGCGCGACCGAGCGCTGTTCGCCGATTCCTGTCGAATATGTGTTGCGCGCGAGGTGGAACCACACGCCGAGGAACATCACGAGCAGCATGCTCGCTGCAATGGACAGCCAGACCTGCAACTTCCGCCGTGCTCTGTGCTCAACCCGTGCCGGCGACTCGGCATGTGCATTCAGCGGCACGACATTGCTTCGCGCGCCCGATACTTCAGCGATCAGGCGCTCCGGATCGATCTGGCTCGACGAGCGAGGCTGCGCCGCCTGCTCCCAGATCGGCAGCAGTTCCAGGAATGCACGGACGTGCTCGGGCGAACGACGCAGCCATTCGTCGAAGCGCTGCCGGGTCGAGCGATCGACGTCGTCGCGATCCATCTCGACCAGCCATTCAGCCGCCTGTTCCAGGATCTGCGTCGGCAGTTTGGGTTTGCTCGATGACATGGTGCTACTCGATTCCTTCGTCCAGGCGGAGACGACAATGCACCAATGCCTGTGCGAGATGTTTCTTGACCATTGCGTACGACAGCCCGAGCCGGGCGGCGATCTCCTCGCGCGAGTATCCATACTGACGGTGCAGGATGAACACCGCGTAGGTCTGCTGTGGCAGCTGGCTCAGCACCTGGTCGAATTTCTCCAGCCGATCCCAGGTCTCGACCTGCTCGGCCGGGTTGTCGCCGTCGCGCGCTCGAAGCGAGGGCAGGGCATCGGCGATATCCACGGCTTCCGGCGAGCTGGCGAGGTTCAATCGATGTTGATGCAACACATGGAGCGCGACCGTGAACAAGTAGGCTTGCGGGCTGCGGATGCTCTGAGCGTTCGGCACGCGTAACAGTCGCAGGTAAACCTCCTGCACCAGGTCCGGTAGATCGGCAGCGGCGCGCTGCAAGCGCCTCGCGAGAAAGCTGCGCAGGCGCTGACCATGCTCCTGCAGGATCTCGTTTACGAAGGCTTGGTTGTCTTCGGCCGTCAAAGGGGGCACTCAGCGTGATCGGTCCCAACTCTATCAAGAGCGTTTTTTAAAAAAAGTGGCTATGGGCACCGGGGTCGGACACTATAATTCTTGAACGTAGAGCTCAGGGCTGCCGGGGGGATATGCAGCGTTCAGTGGCGCGACAGGTCGCGGCCGCAGTCGCAGTCGGCTGCTCGTGCATCGCCAGTGCATCTTTCGCGGCCGGCGCTGCGACCGAGCTGCGACGACCGACCGACATTCCCGAGCAATCGCTCGACGCGGCTCTGCAATCGCTCGCGAAACAACGCGGCTTGCAGATGATCTATCCATATGCGCTGGTCGGCGATCGACGCACCGAGGGTGCACGCGGCGATCTGACGGTTGCCGAAGCGCTGAATCGGCTGCTCGCGAACACTGGGCTGCAGTATCGCTATCTCGATGACAAAACCATCACGCTCGTCTTGATTCCGCCGAGGCCTGCGCAGGCCCATCCCTCGGGCGATCGGCCCGTTGCCCAGAGTCGCCAGCGAATGGCGAGCCGGCACAAGAACGACGACGCGCAGAAGGGAAGCGACCGCGGCTCGGTCGAGGAAGTGGTGGTCACAGGCATTCGCGCCAGCCTGGCCTCGGCGATCGAAAACAAACAAAGCGCTTCGCAGATCGTCGATTCCATCGTCGCCGAGGACATCGGCAAGCTGCCGGACAACAATGTCGCCGAAGCGCTCCAGCGCATCACCGGTGTGCAGATCTCGCGCAGCCAGGGCGAGGGATCGAGTATTGCAGTTCGCGGGCTTTCGCAGGTTCAGGTGCTGTTGAGCGGCCGCAACTTGTTTACGACCTCTGGACGCGGCGTGGCACTGGGCGACATTCCGTCCGAGCTCCTGGCACATGTCGACGTATACAAAACATCCGCGGCCGATCAGATCGAAGGCGGGCTCGGCGGCCTGGTGGACATTCGCCTGCGCCGCCCGTTCGATTTCTACGAGCCGCAATTGTCGGCGACGGCGAAGGCGTTCTACGGCGACATCTCCGATAAAGTCGATCCGCGCTTGTCGGTGCTGGCGAGTACTCGACTCGACACCGGCATCGGCGAGCTCGGCGCACTCATCAGCGCCGTTTATCAGCAGCGTTCGTTCGGCAGCTTTCGCAACGCCGTCGGCACGTACACGACTCGAACGGATCAGTATGACCTCGACGGCGATGGCATCTTTCCGCGCGATCCCAGCGGCGATGAGATCGTGGCCACGACGGACGCGGGCACACGCTACACGATCGGCGAACGTGTGCGCGTCGGGTTCATCACGTCGCTGCAGTTGCAAGCGACGGAAAGTCTGCAGTTGTACGCGGACGGCGTGTACTACTCGACGGATAATCGCGAAGACAATCAACTGCTCTATATTCGCACCGGCACCAGCGGCATTCGCTCTTCCCCCGCGATTGCGGTGCCGCCGTTTCAATTCGCGCCCGGCACCAATTACTTTCAATACGGTTCCTACACCGACGCCAAGACCACGCCGAGCACTTACGTCCAGGACAACGAGTACGAGACCACTCAGAGCGTGCTCGGTGCGCAATGGACCGTGGATGACGTGTCGGTGACGGGCGAGGTGGGCTACACCGCCAGCAGCGGGTCCAATCGGTTCACCGAGATCGGCACCAAGACCAATGGGCCGCTGTACACGCTCGACCTGAGACATTTCATTCCCAACCCGATGCTCTCGGGCGTGGATCTCACCGATCCGGCGGTCTATGAGATCGATCGCTACGCCGACAATGAAGGTCACAATCGCGGCAGAGAGATTGTCGCCCGGATGGATGTCGACTACGCGTTCGATGCCGGCCTGCTCAGTCACCTGCGCGGGGGCTTTCGCTACGCCGACCGCAGCTCCAGGCGCCGCGGCTTCACCACCAGCCACATATTCACCGTCGCCAACGCATTGCCGTTGCCGTCGGCCGTACCGGGTCTGCTCCAGGCCACGGACGACGAAGTGTTCCGAGGTGATTACCATCTCGCGCTCGAACAGTGGCTGACACCGACGGTCGCGGCGGTACGCAACCGACCCGCGGCGCGAGCTTTGTTTGGATTGGATCCCAATGGCCCGGCCGATGCGCCCAGCCAGTTCTATGACATCAGCGAGCGCACCTACGCCGCTTATGCCCAGGCGCTGTATGAGCTCACGCTCGGCGGAATTCCGATCGATGGCAACGCGGGCGTGCGCTACGTGAAGACGGATCCCACGCTCAAAGGTTTCCGGACCGCGCTCGCCGGCGGCTTCGATGCGATCTCCGTCAACACCAGCTACGACAATTGGCTGCCGAGTTTGAACCTGCGCGCGCAGCTGCTCGATGACGTGTACTTGCGAGCGGCCGCATCGAAGGTCATCACGCGGCCGAGCTTCGACCAGCTGACACCGGCGACCATGATCGACCGCTTGTTTCTAACGGGAATCGGCGGCAATCCGTATCTGAAGCCGCTGCGCGCGGAGCAGTTCGATGTGTCGCTGGAGTGGTATCGGTCGCAGACCAGCATTGCCTACCTGGCGGGCTTTTATAAGAGCGTCGACGGGTTCGTGCAGAACCTGTCGCGCACCCAAGTCATCGGCGGCGAGGCATTCCTGGTCACGTCGCCGCAGAATGGCGGCAGCGGCCGCATCCACGGCTACGAGGCCGGCTATCAAACATTCTTCGATTTTCTGCCGGCGCCGTTCGATGGCTTCGGCGTGCAGGCGAACTACACCTATGTCGACAGCAGCGCGCCGAGCCCGATTCCCGGCCAGTCGGTGCCGCTCGAAAATCTGTCGCAGAACAGTTACAACCTGATCGGCTTGTATGACCGAGGTCCGTTGAGCGCGCGCCTTGCGTACAACTGGAGAGATAAATATGTCTCAGCCACTTCCGGCGACGCGGCCAACCGTCCGCTCATCGTCGAGGCGATGGGCCAGCTGGACGCCTCCATCAGTTACCAGCTGACGGGCGTGCTCACCATCGGCCTGGATGCACAGAATCTCACTCGCAATGTGCTGAAGGATTACTACGGCACGCCGTTGCTGCCGAAGTCGGTGAATGCCTTCGATCGCACCTTCGAGCTCAGCATCCGCGCCAGCTTCTAGGCGGCGCTCATACAGCGTTTCATTTCGCCGGGGTGCGGGCGAGCGCCGATTAAATTGGTTGACTGTTTTTTTACTGCCGGCATGACGAGCATGGGCGGTGGCGATTCCTGGCTCGATGTAACGATGGATCTGCTCCGACAGTGAAAAAAACCGACCCGGCCGCCGCCGAATGGCGTGCGCATTGGACTGTGGTGCTGGCTGCAATGGTGGGAATGTCGTTCTCATCCCTGGCGCCGGCTTCGTTGGGGCTGTTCATCGAACCACTGAGCGCTGACTTCGGCTGGACGCGCGCCCAGATTTCACTGGGTATCACCATGTATGCGCTGTTCGCCGTGCCGTTCTCGCCGCTGATCGGAGCATTGATCGACCGTCTCGGCTCCCGACGCATCGCCATTCCGGGCATTCTCCTGGCGAGTTGCGCACTCGCTGCATTCAGCCTTGCCAATGGCTCGCCGGCGCAATGGATTGGCTTGTGGATCTGTTATGCAACCGTCGCGATGGCCATCAAGTCCACGGTGTGGACTGCGGCGGTGTCGGGTCTGTTCTCCTCCAGCCGCGGCCTGGCGTTGGCCGTCGTGTTCTGCGGGACTGCCATCAGCCAGACGGCCTCGCCATTGCTCGCTCGCTGGCTGATCGATGCATACAGCTGGCGCAGCGCCTATCTGTGGCTCGGCTTCGGTTGGGGCAGTGTGGCGCTGGTGCTGGTGATGTTGTTCCTGATCGACGCGCGCAATGTGACGAACCCGGGCTCTCAATATGACTTGCGGATCGAGCAGCGATCGGGGTTGACCTTGAGCGAAGCCCTGCGCAGCTCGCCGTTGCGAAAGATCGCCGCAGCGACCGTATTGATCAGCGTGCTCGTGGGTGCATTGATCGTTCACCAGGTTCCCATCCTCACCGAGCGCGGACTGTCTCGTGAAACCGCGGCATGGCTTGCCGCTGTTGCCGGGGGCGCCAGCCTGTTCGGCAAGCTGTGCACGGGCTATCTGTTCGACAGATCGAGCAGCGGCTGGATCGGCTTCTGCAGCCTGTCGTTACCCGCCGTTGCATGTGCATTGTTGCTGCAACCGGCGCTGTCGATTCCGCTGAGCACGTGCGCGATGTTCATTCTGGGCTACACGGCCGGCGCCTATCTGCAGCTGTGCACGTACTTGACGACGCGTTACGGCGGCCTGCGGCACTTCGGCAAGATTTTCGGTGTGATGGCGAGCCTGCTCGCCTTTGGCACCGGCTTCGGGCCTTTCATCGGCGGTGTGATCTTCGATCGTTCCGGTTCATACGCGGCCCTGTTGATCGTCGCCATCCCGGCGTGTCTGCTCGCCGGAGTGCTGGTCGCCCGTCTCGGGCCTTATCCCGGCGCAGCCGCCGCGGCCGGCGCAGCGCAGTTGGAAATGAGCTGACTGTTTTCGGCGGCGGCGTCACCTCAAGATGAGGTTCGCAACCAAACGAGTAGTCGTCACGTGGCCGCCGACAGCCGCACATCTTCCGAGGGGCTCAAAGTCGCTGAGCTGGTGAAGTCTGGTGACAATCAGGCTCACGCCATCGAGCGCGCCCCCGGGGTTTACGAAAGCCGGGGCATCGGCAACAGCTATCTCATTACGACTGCAGACGGCGATGTGCTCGTCAACGCAGGGACCCTGGCAGACGCCCGGCGCGGACGCGAGCTGTTTGCACGAGTGTCGAGCGGGCCGATTCGTCACATCGTCCTGACTCAAAGCCATGCCAATCAGTATGGCGGCCTGGAGGTGTACAAGACCCCGAACAACCAGGTCATCGCCCATCGCATCTATCCGGAAGACCGCCGCTACAGCAATGCGCTGAGCGCCCATTATCGGCGCGGCTCGAGAAAGATATTCGGCGCGATCACCGGGGCGGCCGAGAACATCGTGCCGACCAGGGAAGTGCTGCCGGATGTTTTGATCGACGCTCGACACGAGTTCGAGCTCGGGGGGCGAAAGTTCGAAGTGCTCTGGACGCCCGGCGGCGAAACCCGCTCCGCGGTGATCGTGTGGCTGCCCGGAGAAAGGATCGCGCTGGTCGGCAACCTGTTCGGCCCGCTGTTTGGCAATCATCCCAATCTCAACACGCTGCGCGGTGACAAGCCGCGATCGGCGCTCGAATTCATCGACTCGGCGAACAAAGTGCGCGCGCTCGGGCCCGAACTGCTGTTGACCGGTCACGAGGCAATCGCCGGCGCCGAGCGCATCCAGCGCGAGATCAAACATATCGTCGATTCGGTGCAGTGGGTGCACGATCGAACCCTTCAGGGAATGAACGAAGGCGTGGATCTGCGCACGTTGATGCGGGAGATCAGGACGCCGCCGGAGCTCACGCTCACCGAGGAATACGGCAAGGTCGCCTGGAATGTGCGAGCCATCTGGCATGAATACACCGGCTGGTTCGATCCAGCTCGCGGCACGACCGAGTTGTACGGCGTATCTGCCGCCAGCGTTGCCCCAGCCATTATCGAGCTCGCTGGAGGCGTCGAACGTCTCGCCGCGCGCGCGCGTGAATTCGTGAGACAGGGCAAACCGCTCGAAGCGCTTCACCTTCTCGATATCGCCTTGGCCGCCGACCCCAAAGCCGCAATCGCGCGGGAAACAAAGCGTGAGGCACTGAGCGCGTTGCTCGATCGGAGCGGCGGTACGAATTTGTGGGAACGAAAGTGGATTGCCGCGGAGCTGCAGGACCTGGAGCAGTGAGCAGCACTCGGTGGAGGCGAACGGGAACCGTATGAAGCTAGATGAAATATTGACGGCGGCACGCGACAAGGCGTGTGTTCCGGATCCGGACAGCGACTCGTGGCGCGAGGGGCTGGAGATTCTGCTGCACGATCATGAGACGACCGACAGCTTGAGCGAGCGCGGCCGCGGCATGATCAAGGGACGCTACGTCGATGCGCTGGCAGCGCGCATGCGGGTCGATGATTTCTTGCGCAGAAATCCGGCGCTGGCAACGTCGACCATCAAGCGGCCTGTGTTTGTGCTGGGCATGCCGCGCACCGGCACCACGATGGTGAGCTATCTGCTGGATGCGGATCCGGCAAATCGATCGCTGCTGAAATGGGAGGCCTACAACGCCGCGCCGCCGGCGGCACCGGGCGCTTTGCGTTCAGATCCACGATGCCTGGCCGAGAAAGCGAAAGACGACATCATCATCAAGGCGAATCCGCAAGGCGTCGCGCAGCACTTCGAAGCAGGCGACGGCCCCACCGAATGCGTGCATCTGCTCGCGCAGGATTTCAAGTCGCTGATGCTGGCAGTGATCGCAACCACGCCGACCTATCACGACTGGATCCAATTCTGCGACATGAGATCGGCGTATGCGCACCGCAAGCGCGTGCTGCAGATCCTGCAGTCGACGAATCCGGGCCGCTGGGTTTTGAAGATGCCCTCGGACTCACTGTTCATTCGCACGCTGTTCGAAATATTTCCCGATGCGAAGGTGATCTGGACCCATCGCGATCCGTATGCAGCGTTGGCCTCGTCCATGAGCATGCGCGGCACGTCGCGGCCCGCATTCAACAAAGACGCGGGCGTTACATACATGCAAGAGCGCTTTCCGCTGCAGCTGGCGTTGCACCTCGCCCGGCCATTGGAGCTCAGTCGCGAGCGTCCGCAAGACATCTATCATCTCTATTACGACGACCTGATCCGCGATCCGATCGCGCAGATGAGAAAAGTCTACGCATGGCTCGGCGATGAGTGGACTGCGACGGCACAGGACGGCATGCGGTCCTGGCTCGCTGCCAATCCGCAGGGAAGATTCGGCAGGCACAGCTATTCGCTCGCCGATTGGGGCCTGAGCAGGCGCAAGCTCGCCCCTTATTTCGCCGACTATCTGAAGGTACATCCGGTCGCGACGAGCGTGGAGACCGGAGCATGATTCGCGGACTGTTCGATCTCACGGGTCGCGTGGTGCTGGCAGCGGGAGCCAACAGCGGCATCGGTTTCGGTTTTCTCATGGGATGCGCGAAGCAGGGTGCGGACGTCGTGGTGTGGGGCCGTCGAGCGGAGCGCAACGCGCAAGCGGTGGAGAAGCTCAAAGCCGCCGGTGCAAAGCGAGCACACACCGAAGTCGTGGATGTTTCGGATGAAGCCCAAGTGAAGCGCGGCTTCGACTCGACGCTGCAGGCCATGGGGCGTGTCGATTGCGTGTTCGCAAACGCAGGGTTCACGTCGCGCGCCACTTCGTTTCCAGACATGAGCAGCGAGATGTATCACGACCTGCTCAACACCAATCTGCACGGCGCCTTCTACACGCTGCGTGAAGCCACTCGACACATGCGCGCTCGCGCTCGAGCGGGCGATCCTGGCGGCTCGATCGTGGTGTGCGGCAGCCTCTCGATCTTTCACGGATTGCAGGGCATGGAACACTATGCCGGTGCCAAGGGCGCGCTCGCGGCCATGGTGAAGGGCCTGGCGGTGGAGATGGGCCAGTACGGCGTGCGGGCGAACATGATCGCGCCGGGATTCATCATGACGGAGATGACCGATGGCAATCCGCAGACCGCCGGCATCATCAAACATTTCTCTGCGATCACGCCGCTGGGTCGTCCCGGATATCCCGAAGATATCGAAGGACCGGCCGCGTACCTGGCTTCGGACGCATCGAGATTCCAGACCGGCGACATTCTGGTCGTCGACGGCGGACGCTCGGTGAAATCGTTGTGACCAAGTGCGGTTTCATCGGCCTGGGCAGCCAGGGCGCACCGATGGCGCGGCGGATGATCGATGCCGGGCTGAGCGTCACGCTCTGGGCGCGCCGGCCGGAATCGTTGACGCCATTTCGAGATACCGCTGCCGGATTCGCCGCGAGCCCTGGCCAGCTCGCCGCCGAAGTGGAGCACATTGGCTTGTGCGTCGTGAACGATGCAGATGTCCGGCAGGTTTGCAGCGAGCTCCTTCCGGCGATGCGGCCGGGCGGCCGGCTTGCAATTCACTCGACGGTTCATCCGGAAACTTGTCGCGAGCTCGCCAGGGAATCTGGGGCGCGTGGAATAGCTTTGATCGATGCTCCGGTGAGCGGCGGCGCTCCGGCAGCCGAGGCTGGGGCGCTCACCGTCATGGTCGGCGGCGATGCCCGTGATGTGGAAGCGGCAAGGCCCATCTTCAGTACGTTCGGTCGCCTGATCGTGCACCTGGGAGAGGTGGGGGCAGGGCAGAATGCCAAACTCATCAACAATGCGCTGATGGCGGCGAATGTTTCTGTTGCTCACCACGCGCTCGGCGCCGGCGTCGAGCTCGGCGTCGCTCGCGATGCGCTCAAGCAGTTGCTGCTCGCAAGCAGCGGCCGAAGTTTTGGCCTCGAAGTCTGTTCGAGAATGCCTGCTCCCGCGAGCTTTGCGCATGGTGCCGCTCTGCTGGCGAAGGATATAAAGCTGCTGGGTGAAGTCCTGGGCGAAGAGCACGCGACCGCGGCTGCGCTTCGTGACGCCGCGATGCCATTCATCCGGCTCGCGCTGGCGGATGCGCCCGCGTAAGAGAAATCAGCTGCCTGTTTTTCTCATCGCCAGAGGAATACATAGCGATCACAGCTCGATACAAAACAAGCCATGCAGGGGGTTCCAGTGGGCGAGTCTGTTTTTGTTGCCGGCGCGTTGCGACTGTTCGCGCTTGCGCCGGTTTGCACCGTCTCGATTGCTTATAGCCAGGATGTTCCGACACCTGAATCGCGCCAGGAGGCGGCGAAGCTCGAGGAGATCGTCGTCACCGGCACGTTCCTTCGCGGCGTGGACGCGCCGGCGGGCAGCAACGTCATCGGCATCTTGACCGAAGACATCCAGGAAACAGGGGCGACGACGGCCGCGCAGCTGCTGCAGAACATTCCACAGTTCGGCGCTTTCAACACGCTGTTCTTTCCGGTCGGCGTCGGCAATAGCGTGACCACGAATCGCCCGAACCTGCGCAGCCTGCCAGGGTTCAACAACTCCGGCGGCTCGACCACGCTGGTGCTGATGGACGGTCATCGTATCGTCGGCGCAGGGATCACCGCGACCAGCCCCGATCCGGATCTCATTCCTCCCGGCATCATCGAGCGCGTCGAGATCGTCCCGGACGGCGGCTCGGCGGTATATGGATCGGACGCCGTCGCCGGCGTCATCAACTTCATCACCCGCAAGCGTTTCGAAGGACTCGAAGTCGATGGCCGGTATGGCGCTGCCGATGGCTATCACCAGGCCGATGGCAACATCACCGCGGGCACGCTCTGGGACAACGGCGGTGCGTATGTTTCTTATAACTACGCCGAGCACAGCATGATCCTGGGAAGGGAGCGTGACTATGTGCACGAGTTCCCGATGCAGGTGATCGGCGGCGTTCCGGTCACGACCATTCAATGCAGCGCCGGCAATGTCGTGCAAGGCGGACGCATCTTCGCTCTGCCTTTCAACACCGTGAGCGGCACGCCCGCGGCGGTTGCCGGCACTTCGAACCAATGCGATTCCAGCGACGATGCGACTGTGTACCCGGAGGAGTCCCGGCACTCCGCCCTGGTTTCGGCATTCCAGGACCTGACCGACTCGGTTGGGCTCGAGCTCAAAGGTTTTGTCACACAGCGAGATATCGACCTCAACAATGGTCCTTATCGCTACACCCAGTCGGTTGCGGGGCCGACCGCCAGCCGGTACTTCAACGAGCACAACGTCGGCACCAACCAGAGTGTCTCAGGCCAGTTCGGTGCGCTCGATGCTCAGCGGCAGGGCATCGGCCTGGAAACATGGGGAATCACGCCCACGCTGACCGTCGACTTGGGCGCCAGCTGGCAGCTGCGTGTGGTCGCGAGTCATAGTCGAAGCAAGACGACGTCGCACTCCGGCGGCCTCAATACGACTGCACTTTCGCGAGCGACGGCAGCCGGTGTGTTCAATCCCTATGATCCTGCGTCGAGCGATCCCGCGGCGCTCGCGGCAATCACCAACTACGAAGTGTACGGCGAGACGAAGCAACGTCTCACAGATGCACGCGCAGTGATCGATGGCGACGTGCTGACGCTGCCCGGCGGTGCTGTCAAACTCGCGCTAGGTGGCGAGTACTATCGCGAGCGCTTCGATACACGCAAGGGTGAAGCCGTTCCAGGCTTCGCCGAGAGCGGGTTTCCTGCTGTGACGATCGGCGGCAATCTGATCGTTCCTGCATTCGCGGCTGCGCCGTCTGCCGGCCTGGATCGATCGGTCAACGCGGCGTTCGCCGAAGCGGTCGTGCCGATCTTCAGCGCCGAGAATGCCAGGGCGGGCTTCAAGGAACTGACGCTCTCGGCGGCGGGACGTTACGACGACTACAGCGATTTCGGCGACACGTTCAATCCACGGTTCGGCATTACATACAAGCCGTTCGACTGGCTGCGGCTGCGTGGCTCCAGGGGCAGGTCGTTCGTCGCGCCCAGCCTGGCCGATGCAAAACAGGCCGAGCTCACGCAACTCATCCTGGTGCCGGCCGCGGCGTTTGCGCCGCCTCCTGCGCTGGTACAGAACGGAACGTATCCAGCCATTGCACCCGGCCAATTCACGCTCGGGGTGCGCGGCAATTCGCCAGGCATCGGGCCGCAGGAGGCGGAGACGACGTCGTTCGGCTTCGACTGGGAGCCGGCGTTCGCGCCGATGAGCGTCGGGGTCACTTATTACCGAATAAATTTCGAAGGCGTCATCGGCCTGCCGCCGGTCGGCGGTGCTGCCACGGCGACGCTGTACCGGGATTATCCGTTCCTGATTCAAACCCGGCCGACAACGGATCAGATCAACGCGATCCTGGCGGCTGCCGATATTCCAACCGCACTGTGCACGCCGTTGCCGGGTTGTATGTATGCGATTCTGGACATTCGCAAGCGCAACCTCGGCAACTTCAAGCTGGACGGGCTCGACCTCAACGTTCGCTATCGTCCCGACACCCGCTTCGGCTCGCTGCTGTTTGCGGTCAACGGCACGTACGAGCTCAATCGTGAGCAAAGTGCGGCACCCGCTTTGCCGTACTCCGACCAGCTCAAAGCAAACAACACGCGCTATCGCGTGCGTACCACGGCCGGCACGGAAATCGGCAAGTTGCAGGCGCAGCTGATCTGGAACCATAGCGCCGGATACGACCTCGATCCGTTCGCCGGCTTCGTGGCGCCGCTGCAAACCAAGGTGGACGGCTTCGATGTATTCAACCTTTATTTTCACTACGACGTGGCGGGCACGGGCATGCTCGAAAATCTGTCCTTCAGCCTGAACGTCGACAATCTGCTGGACCAGGAGCCGCCGGTGTTTCGCGGCGTCACTTCGACATCGAGCACGCGCGGCTTCACCAACGGCAACACGCTCGGTCGCCTGGTTCAGTTTGGCATCGAGAAGAAGTTCTGAGTTCGCAGCGTGAGAGGGCGCGCTGCGGGCGACTCCGCAGCGCGCCCTTTGTGGGCCTAACAGTCAGGGAACGAGCGTTCTCACAATGGCTTCTGCCGCCTCCTCGGGCGACAACTTGGTCGTGTCGATGTGGATCTCCGGCGCGCGTGGTGCCTCGTACGGACTGTCGATGCCGGTGAAGTTCTTGAGCTGACCCGAGCGGGCCTTCTTGTACAAGCCCTTCACATCGCGTGCCTCCGCGATCGCCAGCGGCGTATCGACGAATACTTCGAAGAACTCGCCAGGGCGCATCATCTGTCGGACCATGTCGCGCTCGGCGCGGAACGGCGAAATGAAAGCGGTGATGACGATGAGGCCGGCGTCGGTCATGAGTTTTGCGACTTCGCCGACGCGCCGGATGTTCTCGATGCGATCGGCTTCGGTGAAGCCCAGGTCTTTGTTCAATCCATGTCGCACATTGTCGCCATCGAGCAGGACCGTGTGGCGGTTCATGCGCGCGAGCTTCTTCTCGATCAGATTCGCGAGCGTGGATTTGCCGGCACCCGACAGGCCGGTCAGCCATAGCACCGCCGGCTTTTGATTTTTCAAGGCAGCATGATGTTCTCGCGTGATGTCCGTTGCCTGCCAATGCACGTTCGCCGCGCGCCGTAACGCGAAATGAATCATGCCGGCCGCGACGGTGGCGTTGGTCATCTTGTCGATCAGAATGAAACCGCCCAGGTTGCGATTCTCGGCATACGGCTCGAACGGAATCTGCCGGTCGGTGGCGAGATTGGCGACGCCAATGGCATTGAGTTCCAGCGTCTTGGTCGCCAGGTGCTCCATGGTGTTGACGCTGACCTGGTACTTCGGCGGGTGCACCGTGGCGGACACTGTTTGTGTGCCTGTCTTCAGCCAATATGGCCGGCCCGGCAACATCTCGTGCTCGTCCATCCAGACGATCGTGGTTTCGAACTGATCCGCGGATTGCACCGGGCTCTGCGCTGCGCAGATGACATCGCCACGCGAGCAGTCGATCTCATCGGCAAAGGTCAGCGTGACTGACTGTCCTGCGACTGCCTCCTCGACATCGCCATCGAACATCACGATGCGCGCGATCTTCGATGTCTTGCCCGACGGCAGCACGCGGACGGCGTCACCGACTTTGGCAACGCCGCTCGATATCAGCCCGGAGAAGCCACGGAAGTCCAGGTTCGGACGGTTGACCCATTGCACCGCCATTCGCAGCGGGCGGTCCTGCATCGCCGACGTATCGACCTCGACCGTCTCCAGATGCGGCAGTAGTGCGGGCCCCTGGTACCACGGCATGTTCGGCGAGCGGCTCGTGACATTATCGCCCTTGAAGCCGCTGATCGGGATGGCGGTGAACTTGGCGATGCCGATGCTTTGCGCGAACGCCGTGTAATCCGCGACGATCTCGTCGAACACGGCCTGGTCGTAGCTCACCAGGTCCATCTTGTTCACGGCGAGCACGATGTTACGAATGCCGATCAGGTGCGCAAGATAACTGTGACGCTTGGTTTGAACGAGCACGCCTTTGCGGGCATCAATCAGGATGACGGCAAGGTCGGCCGTCGATGCGCCGGTCACCATGTTGCGCGTGTATTGCTCATGCCCTGGTGTATCGGCGACGATGAACTTGCGCTTTTCGGTTGCGAAGAACCGATAGGCCACATCGATCGTAATACCTTGCTCGCGCTCCGCGGCCAGGCCGTCGACCAGCAATGCGAAATCGATATTCTGACCTTGAGTGCCGATGCGTTTGCTGTCCGCCTCCAGCGCCGCGAGCTGATCTTCGAAGATCATCTTCGAGTCGTACAGCAGCCGGCCGATCAGCGTCGATTTGCCGTCGTCGACCGAGCCGCAGGTGATGAATCGCAGCAGGGTCTTGTGTTGATGCTGCTGCAGGTAAGCGTCGATGTCCCTGGCGATCAACTCGTCGGTTCGGTAGATCACGTCCGGGGCGCGCATCAGAAATAACCCTCCTGTTTCTTCTTTTCCATGCTCGCCGCCTGGTCGTGGTCGATCGCGCGCCCCTGGCGCTCGGAAGTCGTGGTGAGCAGCATTTCCTGGATCACTTCGGGCAATGTTCTAGCTTCGCTTTCCACCGCACCCGTCAATGGGTAGCAGCCGAGAGTGCGAAAGCGGATCGAGCGCATCTGCGGGTGCTCGCCGGGGCGAAAACGGAAACGGTCGTCGTCCACCATCAGGATCAGCCCGTCGCGTTTTACGGTCGGGCGCGGCGCTGAAAAATACAGCGGCACGATCTCGATGCCTTGCAGATGGATGTATTGCCAGATGTCCAGCTCGGTCCAGTTCGAGATGGGGAACACGCGAATGCTTTCACTCTTGGCTTTGCGCGCGTTGTACAGACTCCACAGCTCGGGGCGCTGTTGTTTCGGATCCCAGCGATGATTGGCGCTGCGAAAGCTGAAGATGCGCTCCTTGGCGCGGCTTTTTTCTTCGTCGCGACGTGCGCCGCCAAAGGCGGCATCGAAGCCATATTGGTCGAGCGCCTGCTTGAGCCCTTCGGTCTTCCAAAGGTCCGTATGCAACGGCCCGTGATCAAACGGGTTGATACACTGTGCGAGTGCCTCGGGATTGCGATAAACGATCAACTCCATGCCCGCCTGGCTCGCGGCCTTGTCACGCAGCGCGTACATATCGCGAAACTTCCAGGTCGTATCTACGTGCAGCAGCGGGAAGGGCGGGCGCGAAGGATGAAAAGCCTTCTTCGCCAGGTGCAGCATCACTGCGCTGTCCTTGCCGACGGAATACAGCATCACGGGCCGCTCGGTTTCAGCCACGACCTCGCGGAAGATGTGGATGCTTTCGGCTTCGAGGCGTTCCAGGTGGGTGAGCTTGCGACGAGATTGTGAGGTCAGCATGCAGGTGACAAAGCCCGGCGGACGGAAACACTTAAATAGTGGTCTGGTTTGAGCCTGGAAAATAGTCTACTCATTACCTGCACGCCTCTGAGCCGGAGAGAACAACGTGACTCGCGAGAGCATCAAACCCGTTTGCGGCTTCATCGGACTGGGAAGCCAGGGTGCACCGATCGCAAGGCGCATCATCGCTGCCGGCTATCCGATGTTGTTGTGGGCACGGCGGGAACAGACCCTGCGGTCGTTTCGTGACACGTCGGCGATCATGATGTCGAGCATTGCTGAGCTTGGTGCCATAGCCGATCACGTGGGTGTATGCGTCACGGACGATGCCGCCGTTCGAGAAGTTTGCGACCAATTGATTCCAGCGCTGCGGCCGTCCAGCCGGATTGCCATTCACTCGACGACTCGCCCGCAGACGTGCAGGCATGTTGCACGCCAGGCCGCGCTTCGTGATGTTGTCTTCATTGAAGCACCTGTGAGCGGCGGGGCACCCGCGGCGGCGGCAGGAACATTGACAATCATGGCGGGCGGTCATGCCGACGCCATCGAAGCCGCGCGTCCGATCTTCGAAACGTTCGCCAATCTCATCGTGCATCTCGGCGACGTTGGCGCAGGGCAGGTGGCAAAGCTGATCAACAACGCGCTGATGGCTGCCAATCTCGGCCTGGTGCACAGTGCGGCGTGTGCGGCAGTCGAGCTCGGGATAGATCGTGAAGCGATGCTGGCGCTGGTGAATGCGAGCAGCGGGCGCAGTTACGCGGCGCAAGTCTACGCGCGTCAGCCGAGCCTCGCCGCGTTCACCAATCGAGCCAGCCTGTTCGAGAAGGTGCAAATGCTTGGCGCGCTGGTTGCCGATCGCGATCCGGGGTTCGCAGTGCTGCTGGATGCCGCGGCTCCCTTGCGCGACTGACTCATCGTTTACTGGTCTCAAAGCTGCCGGCCAGTTTCTCCGCCGCAAGCACAGATCACGACAAACTGACGGCCGCACTGTCGCCATCGGTGCTGTTGAGACCCGAAGCGATAGTGGTACGGTAAAGTAGTGAAAAACAGTCCACTCATTTCGCAGCGGACGCCGCTCACGGTCCGGCGGGACTACCACGATTTCGTCAAGGGCTACGATGCCGGCGAGCGCAGGACGCCCGCCCAGCTGGCGTGGACGTTGGAACGCGAGGCGGTGGAACGAGGCTGGGTGGCCGGCAGTTTCGTCGGCTCCGAGCGCGGGCTGATCGAGCGATTCGGCGCGAGTCGCGATGTAGTCCGGGAGGCGATTCGACTGCTCGAAGCGCGCGGCTCACTGTTGATCGAACGCGGACGCCACGGCGGCTTGCGGCTTGCCCAGCCCGAGCTCGAATGGGCTGCCGCGGCGCTGGCGACATTTCTGCGTGCTACCGGATATTCGGACCTGCAGTTGAATGAAACGTTCGCGATCGCTCAACCGGTGCTGGAGCAGATCCCCGGCGACAACCTGTTCGTGCAGCTGCTGCGCAAAACGTTCGATCTGCTCGCGACGACGGGCACTACGCATCCTCGATGCAAGGTGCGCAGCTTCCGGATTGCAACGCGTTTGATTCAGCACTACTCGCCGATTCCGGCTGAAGGGATCCGGCTCGGTTCCGAGAGCACCTTGTGCGAACGATTCAGCAGCTCGCGACCGACGTTTCGGCAGGCACTGCGAATTCTCGACGACCTCGGATCTCTGCAAGTGCAGCGAGGTCGAGGCGGCGGATATCTGCTCATGCGTCCTTCGTCGATCGGCGTGGTGCGGCAGATCTTCGCGCTGCTGGCCTCGCGGCAGCAGAAACTCGTCGATGTGTTGCCGGTGAAATGGGCGCTCGATGTGGTGAAGCTGCGCCTGGCGATGCGAGTGCTTCGGCAGGAGGATGCCGGTCGCCGCACGGAACATCTGCAATTGCTGACATCGGCGTTGGCTCATCCGTCGGAACCGTATCGGTGGTGCCTGCTGCAGCAAGCCCTGGGGCGGATCGGCAAAGATCCTCTGGTAAACACGTTACTTTGGTGTCTCGTCGCGTACCACGTCCGTGTGGCGCCTCCGACCGCGTCTTGGGCGGATATCGAAAGCGAGTTGTCCGAGGCCGAGGCGAACGTCGTGCACGCCATAACTAAAGGCCTCGAAACCGAGGCCGATCTTCACCTGCAACGCGGGCAGGCCCTCATCACAAAGCTGCTGGTGCGGACGGATGCATAGCGCACCGGGTCGTAGCCACTTTTTTAAAAAAAGAATCTTTATTTAATAATAGGGGTCGATCCCGCTGGCTCGGTCGGTTCTATAGATCCAGCTAGGCCGACCACTCGTCGAGGAATGTGCCAATAGCGGCGCCCATGCCTCGCATTCGTGCTGAAACGCGCGCCCCATATGGATGATCAGCGCGGTGCGGCGCGAGTACGATTGCTGAGAATCTCCACGAGGTGATCGGATCGCGCCCCTGATGGTGGTGTAAGAGATGACCGCTGAACTCCCGTGAAAGC
>CAMLEO010000098.1 GCA_946478975.1 uncultured Steroidobacter sp. | reverse complement strand
CTCCCCCCTGTTCGGGGCCGGCCTGATCCCTGGATGAGGGCTCATAGCAACACCGGGCGATCCGGCAGCTCGTTGCGGTCCGCGGCAGGAAAATGTTGCGCGATCAGCGCGCCCGCGGACTGGATCCCGGCGACGATGGCCTGCGCCGCTGCGCCCTGGCTGAACAGCTGCTCCATGCGCTGACACACATCGCTCCATTGCTGGGCGCTGACGCGGCCATTGAAGCCGCGATCGGCAACGATCTCGACGTCGCGATCCGCCCACAACACATAGATCAGCACGCCATTGTTTAGTTCGGTGTCCCACACGCCCAGCTGCGAAAACACGTGCATCGCGCGCTGGCGCGGCGTGAGATCGCTGAACAGCTCGGCCGGTTCCAGGCCCGCTTCGAGCGCCACGCGAATTTCGCCGCCGTGAGTTTTCTCCGTGTCGGCAATTGCCTTCTCGATCGCGGCCAGGCCGGATTCATCGAAGGCTCGTCGCAGCGCGCGGCGGGGCATGAAAATGTGTCGGGTGAGGCGGGCAAGATTCATGGTGTTCTCTGGTTCATGGTGCTCGCTGGGCGTCGCTCACCAGCGTCCGGAGGCGCCGCCGCCGCTGAAGCCGCCACCGCCTCCGCTCCAGCCGCCGCCGCCACCGCCACCGAAACCGCCGCCGCCCCAGCCACCGCCGAGGCCGCCGCCCATCCAGCCGCCACGCCGACGACTGGTCCAGCCGCCTCCGCCGCCGAAACCTCCACCGCCGCCGCCTGTGATCAGCGAGAACACGAACGCGAGAATCGCCGCACCGATAGAGATCGCCATCACGCTGGTCAGCAACCACACGATCACGCCCGCGATGCCCGCCGTCGCCGACGCACCGCCAACGCGGCCAAATATCCCACGCAAGATTGCGCTGCCGACAAATACAAACATCAGCAGCACCGGCAGCACATTGCCGAGCCCGCCCATGCCTTCAGCACCTTTCGACGACCGCCGCTCCGGCTCGGGCAGCGGCTCGCCTTCGATCAAGGCAATGATGCGAGTGATGGCCTCATTGATGCCGCCGGCGAAATCGCCGCTGCGAAAGCGAGGCACGATGACTTGCGAGATGATGCGATTCGCGAGCACGTCGGGCAGCGCGCCTTCCAGTCCCGTGCCGACTTCGATACGCACGGCGCGATCGTTCTTCGCCACCAGCAGGATGACGCCGTCGTCCGCGCCTTTGCGCCCGATCTTCCATTGGTCGGCGACCCGAATGGAATATTGCTCGATCGATTCGGGCTGCGTGGTCGGCACGATCAGCACGGCGATTTGCGTGCCCTTGCGCGTCTCGTACTCACGCAGGCGAGTTTCGAGCGCGGTGCGCTGCTCGGTGGTGAGTGTCTGGGTGAGATCGGTGACCGGCGAACTCAGCGCCGGTACTGGAACGGGCGTGTCCTGCGCGAACGCCGCTGCTGCCAGCAACAGCAGCAGCGGCCACAACCAGACCAGCCAAGGGGGACGAGCCGCGCCGGAATTGCTCATTTAGCCGTTGTTTTCGACTTGCGGCTGGGTGTTCTGCTGCGACGGCTTGGAGAAGTCGACCGCCGGCGGCCGCGAAATCTGCGCCTCGTTTTCCACCGAGAAATTCTGCTTCACGTCGTGACCGAACACTTTCGCGGTGAGATTGGTCGGGAACGAGCGCACCGTGACGTTGTAAGTCTGCACGGCGTCGATGTAACGCTTGCGTGCGATAGCAATGCGATTCTCCGTCCCTTCCAGCTGCGCGCGCAGGTCTTCGAAACCGGAGATCGATTTGAGGTCGGGATAGCGCTCGACCACGACCATGAGCCGCGACAGCGCCTGGCTCAGCTCGCCCTGGGCGGCCTGCCATTGCTGGAACGCCTGCGGATTGTTGATCAGCTCCGGCGTCGCCTGGATGGATGTGGCACGCGCTCGCGCTTCGACCACGCTGTCGAGAATGTCCTTCTCGGCGGCCACCGCACCTTTGACGGTGTTCACCAGGTTCGGCACCAGGTCGGCGCGACGCTGGTACTGGTTCAGCACTTCGGACCAGGCCGCGGTCACCTGTTCATCCTGTTGCTGCAGGCGGTTGTAACCGCAGCCAGTCAACAGCGCGCCCAACAGGATCAGCACACCAATGCGCAGAACGTACATGACAGAGCCCTTCGTGGATTCGTGATTCTAACGATCTTGAGGCAGTGAAACCGCCCGAACCGGGTCGGGGTTCCACTGACACTTCGCCGTCGCGCTGTTTATAAGGGAATTGCGGCGCGGTTCAAGGGATTGAGGTCCGCACCGCTCACCAAATTCGCACCCGCTCGGCCGGCGCGCGATACATGCGATCGCCCGGCTTGACCTCAAACGCTTGGTAAAACTCCGGCACATTGGCGACCACCACGTTGGTGCGATATTCGCTCGGACTGTGCGGATCGATCAGCAAGCGGCGCCGCAATTCGTCTTCGCGGTACTTGCGCGCCCAGCCCTGGGCCCAGCCGATGAAAAAGCGCTGTTCGCCGGTGAAGCCATCGATGACCGGCGCCCGCTTGCCTTTTAATGACAGCTGCCAGGCGCGATAGGCCATCGCGAGCCCCGCGACATCGGCGATGTTTTCTCCCATCGTCAGATCGCCGTTGACGTTCATGCCCGGCACCGGGCTCAACGCGCTGTACTGGGCGCCGAGCTGCTTGGTGCGCTTGGTGAATTCGGCGCTGTCCTCCGGCGCCCACCAGTCGTTGAGATTGCCGGCGCCGTCGTAGCGGCGGCCTTGATCGTCGAAACCGTGGCTGATCTCGTGACCGATCACGGCGCCGATCGCGCCGTAGTTGATCGCGTCGTCGGCGGCGATGTTGAAAAACGGCGGCTGCAGGATCGCGGCGGGGAACACGATCTCGTTCATCGGCGGGCTGTAATACGCGTTCACCGTCTGCGGCGTCATCGACCATTCGGTGCGATCGATCGGGCCGCCGAGCTTGGCGAGATTGCGATCGAACGCGACTGCCGAGGCGCGCATTTCATTGCCGATCAGATCGTCACGGCGCACTTCCAGCGTCGACCAGTCGCGCCACTTCTGCGGATAGCCGATCTTGGTGTTGAAGCGCGCGAGCTTCTCGTGTGCGCGTTGTTTGGTCGCCGGCGTCATCCATTCGAGCGAATCGATGCCGCGCGCGTAGGCTTGCAGCAGGTTCGCGACCAGCTCGTCCATGCGGCGCTTCGCTTCGGGACTGAAGTGACGCTCCACGTACATTTTGCCGGCCAGATCGCCGATCGAGCCTTCCACTGTGTCGACCGCGCGTTTCCAACGGGGCTTGGGCTCTTCGATGCCGGAGACGGTGCGGTCGTTGAACTCGAAATGCAGCTGCGCGAACTTTGCTGAAAGCTCGGGCGCGTAAGTGTTCAGCAACTTGAAACGGAAGTAGCCGCGCCAGTCTTCGATCGGTGTGTCGGCGATGAGTTTGCCTAGGGCTTCGAAGTAACTTGGCTGGGCGACGACGAGGGCTTGCGTGCGGTCCGTTGGGATCTGGGCGCCGGCGAAGAAGGCGTTCCAGTCGAAGCCTGGCATCAGCTGGGATAGCTGTGCCACTTCGAAGCGGTTGTATGTTTTCTGCGCGTCGCGGTTTTGCACGCGGGTCCAGTGTGACTTCGCGATGTTGGTTTCGATCTCGAAGATCTTGCCGGCGACGGCATCGGCGTGCGGCGTGTCCGCGGCGGCGAGCAGGTCCTTGATGTAGACCTGATATTTCTCGCGGATGCCTTTCATCCGTGCGTCATCCGACAGGTAATAGTCGCGGTCCGGCATGCCGAGCCCGCTTTGCGCCAGCACGCCGGTGTACTGCGTCGAGTTCTTGCGGTCGACGGAGACGTAATACGCGAACGGTTGGCGTACCGAGAGGCGGTGGCTGTAGCCGATGTAGCGGGCGATGTCCTGCTTCGTCTTTATTTCCTCGATGCGCTTGAGTTCGTCGGCGAGCGGGGCCAGGCCGCGGGCTTCGATGTTTGTTTCGTCCAGGAAGCTTGCGTAGAAGTCGCCCACCTTCTGCTCATCCGCGCCTGTTGGTGCATTGGCTGCAGAGGCTTCATCGAGGATGGCTTTCAAATCCTGCTCGGCTCCGTCTTCCAGCAGGGCAAACGCGCCGTAGTTGGAGCGATCGGCTGGGATGGCTGTGTTTGCCAGCCACTTGCCATTCACAAACCGATAGAAGTCGTCTTGTGGGCGGACGCTGGTGTCGAGATTCTGCTTGTTCACACCGGACTGCATCGTGGACTTGCTCGGCGGGGTTGTGCAGGAGGCCAGTACTAAGGAACAGCTGAGAATCGCCAGGAGTAATTTTGCGCTCATGGATCGATCATATCGGAGGCCGGAGGGCGTTGGTGGCTAGCCAGCGCGCCCCACGCGCAAATGCAGCGGCCACGTCACCCGCTTCGCCTCCATTGGCGTCGGCCAGGAAGGCGCAATCTCAGCTCGCAACGCCGGCAAAGGATCCTCGCCGGTGGCACGTTTGTATCGTTGAACCGCCGACCAGGTGCCGATGTATCCAATCAGGCTGTCCAAATCCCACTGCAAATTCAGTTGGAACGAAGGCGTCTCGACCTCCCGCAGCGGAAACGGCAAATCGCGATAGGCGCTCTCGACCCACCGACGCTCTGGAGGCCAATGAGACCCGACGACATCGCTGTAGAAGTGACGAACGATCGCATCGACGCGCGGCTCGACGTATGCGAGGCCGTAAGTCCACAGCGCCAGCGCGCCGTCCGCACGGAGCACCCGCTTCACCTCAGGATAGAAACGTTCGTGATCGAACCAATGCGCCGCCTGCGCAGCCACGACCAAATCGACGGAACCGTCCTTCAGAGCCGGCTGCTCAGCAAGATTGCCGACATACACCACGTGTGGATGTTTCTCCGCATTCTGCAGCTGAGACACGCTGCCATCGCTCGCAACGACGAGCTCGAAATGTTCCGCCAGGCCAACCGCCGCCTGCCCACTCCCGGTAGCCAGATCCAGCGCGACGTCACGCCGTGGCGTCAGCGTCGCGAGATAGGAGAACAGCTCCGCGGGATAATCCGGCCGATAGCGCGCGTAGGCATTGGCGTGGCCGGAGAAGTGATCTTTGAAGCTCATGGCAAGTCCGCTAGAAAGCGCTCCAACGCCGCAAGACTCTGCGGCTCATCCAATTGAGGAACGTGACCTCGATTCGGCACAGTCACGCGCTGCAGATCGGGAAGCTCGCGTTGCATGCGATCGAACGCAGCGACAGACAGCACATCCGACAGCTCACCTCGAATCGCCAGCGTGGGCGTGTGGCGCAAGGCGCTGAACGCCGCCCACATTGCGTGTGTCGCACCGGGCGGTGGATACATCGCACGCACAGCGTCGCCGATGTGTGGATCGGCATCGAGTTTAGGAGAACCGGTGTCATCTTCGCTATAAGCGAGCCGCACGAACGCCTGCCACTGTGCCGCGGTGAAATCCGGAAACGCCGCACCGAATGCGATCTTTGTTTGCTCGATCGCCTCGTCCCAACTGCGTGGCGAAGAAAAGCGTCCAGCGTAGTGACGAATGCGCTCGGCACCGACAGGATCGACCTCAGGTCCGATGTCGTTGAGCACGACCCCAGCAAACGTTTCTGCGCGCACGGCAGCCATTAACATCACGACCAACCCACCGAGCGACGTGCCGATTGCGATCACACGATCGATGCCCGCATCGGCGAGCAACGCCCACGTGTCGGCGACGTAAGTCATCGGATGGTAGTTCATCCACAGCGCGTCGTATTGCGAGCGCCCGCGGCCGCGAAAATCCGGCGTGATCACGCGACGGCCCGGCGCAATGCGCAGCGCCAGTGCCTCGAAATCGCGACAGTTGCGCATCAGCCCGTGCAGGCAGAGCACCGGAACTTTGGATGAATCGCCCGGGTAGTCGCGGAAGTAGAGCTGCAGCCCGTCGCGGGAGCGGAAGCGACGCTCGGAGTAGATCGGCATGGCGCCAGTTTACGCCCGGCCAAAAAAAACCCCGAGCTTGTGGCTCGGGGCAGAGAAGCGGACTTTCTGAAGGGAAGTAAAGCCCGCTAGGGGATCACGAGGAACATCGACACCAACACTGAAAACTAAAATCTCAATGCAATCTCGACCATTGCAGAACCTTGATATCCTTGGTGTCGCATTCGAAGTTCTTGGCCAGCACGGAGGCGGCTTCCTTCAAGTCGCCACGCAGCAGCGTGCGATTCACTTCGACGACACCCCGGAACTCGCTCATGCCCTTGGGAGAGCGTTCCTGCAGCAGAAAGTGTGTGTAGTACTTGATGCTCATGGGGCGACAGAGTATTGAGCGCCCCGCCGGGCTACCGTGAAGGATTCCACAGAATTTCGGCCATTTGACGATATCAGCGACGGCCTTACGAAAGCTTGGCAAACAGGCGTACATGACGCGTTACCGACCACCTCAACCGAAGGGCTCAAAGTTCATTACTCCTGTTGGCGCACAGCGACTCAAGGACGAGCTCGACCATCTATGGCGCGTTTTACGTCCACAAGTGACACAGGCTGTCCAAGAGGCCGCGGCGCAGGGCGACCGGTCGGAGAATGCCGAGTACATCTATGGCAAGCGTCAACTGCGCGAGATCGATCGCCGCGTACGTTTTCTACGACAACGCCTCGATGGCATGGTGATCGTCAGCCAGCCGCCGTCGGATTCATCGCGGGTATTTTTCGGCGCGTGGGTGACGCTCGAGGACGACAGCGGTGCGCAGTACCAATACCGCATCGTGGGTCCGGATGAATTTGATGCAGCACCGGGCTACATCAGCATGGACTCACCGCTCGGCCGAGCTTTGTTGCGCAAGGGTTTGGACGATGAGGTGAAAGTCGAAGTGCCCGGCGGCATCAAGAACTATGTCGTGGTTGCCGTTCGCTACGAGTCACTTTGAAACTCGGGATCGGGCATCCTGCCGCGACCCTCGTGCGAGCCGCCAAAAGGCGCGGCTTTTGGCTCTCGCCCGCCGCCTGCGGCGGCGTGGGTACATCCATGTACCAGTGATCTCGCGATCACAATCCGAATAGCGAAAACAGGCGCCGCACCGGGCCGGCTGCGTTGTCCAGGTCGCGCTTGCGGCGGGTGTGCATGCGCTGCTGCAAAGTTTCGCGCCGTTGACTCAGCCATTGCTCGCGATCGGCACCGGGCGGCGAGTGGCGCTTGGCAATCTGCGCCGCGCGAAACTTGCAAAAGTCTCGGTAGGCTTCGAGGTCGTGATGCAGATCGCGGCTCACCAGCTCGATCATGATTGCCTGGTCGAGCAGCGCCGAGGACGCACCGGCCGCCGGCTCGCCGAAACATCCAAGCGCGTTCAGCAAGCGCTGCTGATCTTCATCGCTGAGCTTCCATTCCGCGTCGTCGATCATCTCCAGCATCAGCCCGAGACGCGAATAACGTTCCTTCACGAAATCGGCGAGGTGCGCCTGCGAGCCCTTCAGGTAAACCTCGCGCGCCGCGGCGACGATGCGATCCGCCGGCCGCGTGCGCGCAGCCGACTGCCGCTCCTGCGCGACTTCCGCCAGGTGCTGCAAATCGGCATCGCCCAGATCGAATGTGACTTTGAACGGCATGAAGGAATAGTGGCCAATCCATGGCCCACATTCACTTCACACGATCACACTTCACACGATCACATTCTTGAACTGCCACGGATCGCTTTGATCGAGCTGTTCAGCAAACAGCCGGCCGCGGTCGAACAGCGGCGTCCAGTCGCTGTACGCGCCGGTCACCGGGCCCAGGTACGGCATGCAGATTTCCAGGTTGCGGCGGAAATCCATTTCGTCCGGCTCGACCATGCCGCGATTCGGATTCTCCAGCGCCCACACCATGCCCGACAGCACCGCGACGCAGACCTGCAGACTAGTGGCCGTGTTGTGCGGACAGAGCTTGCGCGCTTCTTCGATCGACAGCTGCGAGCCGTACCAGTACGCGTTCTTCTTGTGGCCGGCGAGCAGCACGCCGAGCTCGTCGATGCCGCCAGGAACGATTTCCTGGTTGAGAATGCGCTTGCGATCCTGCAGCCGCCAGTTGCGCCCGGCGAATTCATGCACGGACAGCACTGCGTCGTTGCACGGGTGATAGGCGTAATGCACGGTCGGCCGATACGCCACGCGCTCGCCTTCGCGATGCGTGAGGTAATCCGGAATCGAGATCGCCTCGCCGTGCGTGATCAAGAAACCATGGAACGGGCCCGCTTTCGGCGTCCACGTGCGCACGCGCGTGCCGGCGCCCGGCTGCATCAGATAAATCGCGCACTGCCGGCCGAAGTCGTGACGGCGACCCTGCGGCGGCAGATCTTTTTCGTGCGTGCCCCAGCCGAGCTCGGCCGGCTGGCAGCCTTCGCTGACGAAGCCGTCCACCGACCAGGTGTTCACGAATTCGTTGAGCTGCTTCGGCTTGCTCGACACTTGCGTGTCGCGCTCGGCGATGTGAATTACTTTCACGCCGAGCCTGGCCGCGAGCGCCGCCCATTCTTCACGCGACTTTGGATTGCCCGCGTCGACCGACGTATCCGCGGCGACGTTGAGCAGCGCCTGCTTCACGAAGTGCGACACCAGGCCGGGATTCGCGCCGTGCGTGAGCACAGCGGTCGGGCCGCCCTTGAGCTGCTCGCGCAGCGCCAGCGCTTGCTCGCGCAACGCGTAGTTCGAGCGCAACGACGGCGGCACGTTCGGATCGGTGTAGCCGCCCGGCCACGGCTCGATGCACGTGTCCAGATACGATGCGCCTTTTTCGTGCGCGAGCTTGACCAGCGCCAGGCTGGAAACATCCACCGACAGGTTCAACAGAAAATCGCCTCGCTCAAGCAGCGGCTCGAGCACTCGGGCGTAATTCTCCTGCGTGAGCGGATTGACGATAAATTTGACACCGTATTCCGCCGCCTCGGCCTGGCCGAGATCTTCCGCCGTGACGATCGTGATGCGCTCCGCCGGCACGGCCAGGTGACGCAAGATCAGCGGCAAAACTCCCTGTCCAATGCTGCCGAAGCCCACCATCACCAGGCGGCCGGGAAACTTGAAGTGCACGGGGTATTGCGACATGGCGACTCACTGCTAACGAACGAAACTCGAACGCCGCGAAGTTTACTGACTTCTGCCGGCGCGTCGACCCCATTCAACCAGCGGCGGCGCGATCCTGTTCTTTCCAGTGCGGCGGATAGGTGCGCTCGTAGCCGGGCAGCGCCTCGATGCGCTTGATCCAGGCGTCGATGGCGGGAAAATTCGTTTCTATCGGCTGCAGCCGCGCACGCAGATCTTCCGCTTCGCGCCGCTCCAGCACGCGCAACAGTTGTTTGATGCCCGGAAACACCACGATGTCGGCGGCGGAAAAGCCTTCGCCGACCAGCCACGACGATGTCGTGAGGCGATCTTCGATGGTGCGCGCCTCGGTCATCACGAAATTCAGTGCGCGCTCGATTTCTTCCATGTGACCTTCCACGCCCTGGAACAGAATGGCGTGGATGAGTTTGGCGATGTGATCTTCGGCGTAGGACTGGTACTCGCAGATCACGCGCGAAATCGTGCCCTCTTCCTCGGCGGTGGCGCCGAAGATGGGAACCTCCGGATATTTACGATCGAGGTAGCGCAGGATGGCGAGCGACTCGTACACGATGTAGTCGCCGTCTTTGAGCACCGGCACGCGGCCGCGCGGGTTCATCGCGAGCATCGCGGGCGAGCGATGTTCCTGCTTGGAGAATTGCAGCAGGTGCGACACGTACGGCAAGCGCTTGTGTTCGAGTGCCAGCAGCGCGCGCCAGGAATACGGGCTGCCGCTGCCCCACCAGAGTTCCAGTGCCATGAAGTGCCGTCCTAGAATGCGAGACTGATCTAGACAAGACCGGGATTGTAGCGAAGGCAGCCATGTACACCACCCTTGTTCCCGTTGCGACACTCGCGGCACATCTCGACCAAGCAGATTGGCTCGTCGTGGATTGCCGTTTTGACTTGGCCCAGCCCGCCGCAGGCGAAGCGGCATATCGTGCCGGGCACATTCCCGGCGCGCTGTACGCGCATCTGGATCGCGATCTTTCCAGCCCGATCACGCCCGCGACCGGCCGGCATCCGCTGCCCGATCCTGAACGTTTCGCCGCGAGCTTGAGCGCCTGGGGCGTTTCTTCGAGCACGCAAGTGATCGCCTACGACGCCGACAACGGCATGTATGCATCACGTTTGTGGTGGCTGTTGCGCTGGGTCGGGCATCGCGCGGTCGCTGTGTTGGACGGCGGCTTCAAAGCGTGGAACGCCGAGCGCTTGCCGACCAGCACTGAAATTCCTGCACGCTCGCCGAGCAAGTTCACGGCGCATCCGAATCGCGAGCTGTGGCTGGATGCGCAACAAGTACAAGAGCGCTTGCAGCAACCCGACTGGCGATTGCTCGATGCGCGCGCGCCGGAGCGCTTCGCTGGCAAAGTCGAGCCGCTCGACACTCGCGCCGGCCACGTGCCAGGCGCTCGCAATCATCCGTTCGCGACCAATCTCGCTGCCGACGGCCGCTTCGGCGCGCCGGAAGAATTGCGACGACGTTACCAACAGTCGCAGGCAGGCGTCAGCGACGATCACACGATCGTCATGTGCGGCTCGGGCGTCACCGCTTGTCATCTGCTGCTTGCGATGGAGCACGCCGGCAAGCCTGGCGCGCGTTTGTACGCAGGCTCGTGGAGCGAGTGGATTCGCGATCCGCGACGACCCGTTGCGACCGACAGTTGATACAATCGCGCGCCTCTCCCACAGTCATCAGTCATTCCGTGGAAACACTCACGAACGGTTCCTGGGACATCGAAGATTCGCTGGATCTGTACCAGGTGCCCGCCTGGGGCAAGCCGTACTTCAGCATCAACGCCGCCGGCCACGTGGTCGTGCGGCCGGACGGCACCTCCGAGCGCGAGATCGATTTGTTAGAAGTCGTCGAAGGGCTGCATGCACGCGATTTGACCACGCCGGTGGTGGTGCGTTTCTCGGACATCCTGAATCATCGCCTCGCCCGGCTGCAGAAGGCGTTCACCAAGGCGATTGCTGAGAACGACTACAAGAACCGCTACACCGCGGTGTTCCCGATCAAGGTGAATCAGCAGCGCCTGGTGGTCGAAGAGGTGTACCGCTACGGCAAGGAATTCGGCTTCGGCCTCGAAGCGGGCTCCAAGCCCGAGCTGCTCGCGGTGATGGCGCTCACCGAAGACGCGCCCGAGCGCATGATCGTCTGCAACGGCTTCAAGGACGACAGTTACATCGAAGCGGTGATCCTCGCGACCAAGCTCGGCCGCACCATCATCCCGGTGATCGAGAACTTCGAAGAGCTGGACCTGGTGCTCAAGCACTCGGCGAAGTATCAAGTGCGCCCGCGCATCGGCGTACGCGTGAAGCTCGCGAGCGAAGGCGCCGGACGCTGGCGTGACTCGGCCGGCGAGAAATCCAAGTTCGGTCTGTTCGTCACCGAAATTCTCGATCTGGTGAAGACGCTGCGAAATCACAACATGCTCGACTGCCTGGAGCTGGTGCATTGTCATCCGGGCAGCCAGCTGCAGGACATTCGCCGCGTGAAGGATGCGATCAACGAGCTCGCGCACGTGTATGCAGAGCTGAAGCTGATGGGCGCCGGTTTGAAATACATCGACGTCGGCGGCGGTCTCGGCGTCGACTACGACGGCAGCGGCACCAACTTCGAATCGTCGATGAACTACACCATGAACGAGTACGCGAGCGACGTCGTGTACAGCATCGGCAGCGTCTGCAACGCGCGTCAGATCGAACATCCGATCATCGTCAGCGAGTCGGGCCGCGCCACGGCCGCACATCACAGTGTGCTGGTGTTCAACGCGCTCGGCTCATCAGCGCTCGACAAATTCCGGGTCTCGGGCCGGGTCGAAGATGAATACCAAGGCGACCAGGATGTGCCGCAGCCGGTGCTCGATCTGTTCGAAGCGTATCGCACGATCTCCGAGCGGCGCCTGGTCGAGTGTTATCACGACGCCCTGCAGGCGCGCGAGCAGGCGCTGCAGATGTTCAATCTCGGCCTGCTCAGCCTGGAATTCCGCGGCCTGACGGAACGTTTGTATTGGGCGACCTGCGCCAAGATCCGCGACCATTGCCGCAAGCTGGAGGTGGTGCCGGAGGAGCTGGAAGGCCTGGAGCTGATCCTGTCGGACACCTACTTCTGTAACTTCTCGGTGTTCCAGTCGCTGCCGGACAGCTGGGCGATCGGGCAGTTGTTTCCGATCATGCCCATCCACCGCCTGGGCGAAAAGCCGACGCGCAACGGCGTGCTCGCCGATATCACCTGCGACTCCGACGGCAAGATCGATCGTTTCGTCAGCCAGCGCGAGGTCAAGCGCACGCTGGAGCTGCACGAGCTGAAGCCGAACCAGGAGTATTACCTGGCGGCGTTCCTGGTCGGCGCGTACCAGGAAACATTGGGCGACTTACATAACCTGTTCGGCGACACGCACGTGGTGCACATCCGCCTGCACGACCAGGGCGGCTGGTGGATCGAGGAAATTGTCAAAGGCGACACCGCGGGCAAGGTGCTCAGCTACATGCAGTACGACGTCGACCGACTGTTCCCGCAGTTCGCACGCGATTGCGAGCGCGCCGTGCGCGAAGGCCGCATGACCCTGGCCGACAGCCAGGCGCTGCGTCGTTTCTACGAGTCGGAACTGAGCGGCTACACCTACCTCGAAGGCTGAGAAAACCAGCGTTCGCAGCCGCAAAAAGACCTGTCAAGGGGGGACGATTGCAGTCCCCAAATGGCTGACGTAGTATCGGTCGCGGTCAGCTGAATACGCATTTCAACCTACAACGACGCGACCCTTCGGACATCTCCTCGCCCCGCCGCGGTCCGCACGCAATTCACATTCCAATGGTTGATTGTCAGCGACCAAACCAAGCGATCGTTCTCTCATCGGGCTCAAGGCGCCTCGCGCCCGGCCTGCGTGACAGGCGGTCGTTCGTCTGTAACTTTTGTCTGGCCTCAAGAGTGATCTTTCGATGACGACGATCTACGTTGGGAATCTGCCGTTCAGCGCCACTGAAACGGATGTTCGGTCCCTGTTCGAAAAGCACGGCACGGTGCAATCGGTCAAACTGGTGAACGATCGCGAAACCGGCCGGCCCCGCGGCTTTGGCTTCGTGGAAATGCCTCCGAGCGATGCGCAGACTGCCATTCAGCACATGAATGGCTTTGAAATGGGCGGTCGCCCGCTGCGCGTGAACGAAGCTCGCGAGCGCGAAGCTCGCCCGCCGCGTCAACCCGGCCGCTGGTAACAGCCTCGGCGGCCCGGCGCCACTTCAGTGGCAGTCGGGCCGCCGGCGCGCTCGAACCGAAGAAATTGTCGCGCCCACGCGATGAGGCGCGACCAGTACTCTTGTTTTGGCCGCTGGCGCGGCCCACCTCCTTCGCCTATCTTCGCGGCTCGTCCATCGCCCGAGGAACAGGAATGCACTTGCCGTCGATCGCCGCCTCGCTGGCAAAGCTGGCCCTCGCGGCCGCGCTGCTGGCCGGATGCGCGACCCCGCCCGCCACCGATCCGGTGACGCTCAGCGCCCTGGACCGCGTCCTCGCCGGCGAGCACCGCGCGCCGGAAAACAAGGCTCGCGACGTTTATCGCCATCCCAAGGAAACATTGCAGTTCTTCGGCATCCAACAGGACATGACGGTCGTCGAAGTGTGGCCGGGCGCCGGCTGGTACACCGAAATCCTCGCGCCGCTGCTGCGTGACCAGGGCCATCTCTACGTGGCGCTGCTGGACGCCAGCTCCGGCGATTACGCGAAGAACGTGGTCGACACTTATCGCAGCAAGCTGCAGCTGCGGCCGGATCTCTACGGCAAAGTCACGCTCACGACCCTGGCGGCACCGCCGGCGAAAAATGAAATCGCGCCCGCAGGCAGTGCCGACCTCGTGCTCACCTTCCGCAATCTCCACAACTGGATGATGTTTGGTTGGGACAAAGACGCGCTCGCGGCCATGCATGCGGCGCTCAAACCCGGCGGCGTGCTCGGCATCGTCGGTCACCGCGGCGATCCCAAGGTGCCGCAGGATCCCAAGGCGGCGTCAGGTTATATCAACGAGGAGTACGCGATTCGATTGATCGAATCGGCGGGCTTCCGCCTGGCTGCGCGCTCGGAGATCAATGCCAATCCCAAGGACACCAAGGATTACGAAAAAGGCGTCTGGACCCTGCCGCCGGGCTTCGCCGACGGCGACGAGGCGCGCTATCGCCAGATCGGCGAGAGCGACCGCTTCACTTTGAAGTTCGTAAAAGTCGACCGATGAAACGTCACTCGCAGCGTCCCTGGCGAGCCATGGGGTTATTACTTCGCCGGCTGGCGTTGGTGGCCACGTTGGGATGGATGTGCAGCGGGCTCAGCGGCGCGGCCGAGCAAACCGTGGCGCCTGTGCCAGAGGCGGCGGCAAAGGCTGTGGCACCGGTGCCCGAAGCGGCGAACGAGTTGAAGGCGAAGGGTCGCCTGCGCCTGCTCGGCACTGAAGTTGCGCCGGGCACGCGCAAGAAACTCACCTGGACCAGCGGCCAGGCGATGGAAGGTTTCGTCTCGCCGGTGCCGGTGTTCGTGTTGAACGGCAAAGGCCCGGGCCCGGTGCTGTGCCTGACGGCAGCCATCCATGGCGACGAATTGAACGGCATCGAAGTCACGCGTCGTGTGCTCGATGACATCGACGTCGAAGAATTCAACGGCGCCGTGATCGCCGTGCCGATCGTCAACATCCAAGGCTTCTACCGCGGCATGCGCTACCTGCCGGACCGCCGCGATTTGAACCGATATTTCCCCGGCAATCCCAAGGGCAGCGCCGCGACTCGCATGGCGTTCTCGTTCTTCACCGAGATCACAAAACATTGCTCGGCGTTGATCGATTTACATACAGGGTCGTTGAATCGCACCAACCTGCCGCAAGTCCGCGCCGACCTGCGTTTGCCCCAGGTCGTGCGCATGACCAAGGCATTCGGCGCCACGGTGGTTCTTCACAGCGTCGGCGAGAAAGGTTCGCTGCGCCGGGCGGCCACCGAGGCCGGCATTCCATCGGTGACGTTTGAAATGGGCGAGCCCATGCGCGTCCAACAGGAGCAGGTCGAGCACGGCGCCAAGGCCGTCGAAACATTGCTGTACTCGCTCGGCATGACCAAGCAACGACGCTACTGGGGCGATCCGGAACAGGTGTATTACGCGTCCAAGTGGGTGCGCGTCGATCACGGCGGGATTTTGTTCTCCGACGTCGCGCTCGGCGAGCGGGTGAGTGAAGGCGAGCTGCTCGGCGTAGTCACCGATCCGATTTCCAACCAGCAGCATCGCGTTTACGCGCCGGTGAGCGGCCGCGTGCTCGGCATGGCGTTGAATCAAGTGGTGCTGCCGGGCTTCGCCGCTTATCGCATCGGCACGTCCACCTCGCCGTCGCGCATTTCCAAACAACCGGCCGAGGACGCGGCCGAAGACAGCCGCGAGGACGAAGACGCGGCGACCGCCGAGGACGAAGACTCTCCCGGCTGAGGACGTTATGACCATCGAAAAGCTCACCGAGATCTACCAGGGCCGCGTGCTTCGCTTCACCGTCGAAGAAGTGCGCCTGCCGAACGATCACATCGCGACCCTGGAGATGGTCCACCATCCCGGCGGCGCTGCCGTGGTCGCGCTCGATGACGACGGCCGCATTTGTCTGGTCCGGCAGTATCGACACGCCGTCCGCGACTACATCTGGGAGATTCCCGCCGGCAAGATCGATAACAAAGATCCGCCGCTCGTCACGGCGAAACGCGAGCTGGAAGAAGAAGCCGGCCGGCAGGCGAGCGAGTGGCACAGCCTCGGCGACTACCTCAGCTCACCGGGATTTTTGACAGAAGTGGTGCATTTGTTTTTTGCCACTGGACTCAAAGCGGTTCAAAACAATCTCGAAGCCACCGAGGTGCTCGAAGCACACTGGTTCCCGTTCGAGCAGACCTTGGAAATGGCGCAAACCGGCGAGTTGCGTGACGGTAAATCGCTGGCAGCATTGCTGCGTGCCCGGGTGTTCGTGGCGCAGCGTCGAAACAAATGACAATCGAGCTCGCGCATCCGCCACGTGCTTCACACTTTTAATGCTTGCTCCGGCGAATCTGAAGCAATTGAATACGCGCACACGTCTCAAGGATATGAGTGACGTCGATAGTGAGGGACAAGGAGAACGGAGTGAGCGACGATTTGAAAAAGATGGGCTATCGGCTGCGGCCACGCACGGTCGAGCCGCAGCAACCCGGGCGCATCGCCTTCGATGACCGGGGCAACGCCATCTACGCCTGGAACGAAGATCAGCTCAGCCTGGACGGAGAAGAAGGCGAGCGCGCCCGACGCAAGGCCCTGGAGCATCCCGGCCTTGCGCTGGTGGAGGACGAGCCGGTCGTCAACGCGCCGATCCAGAACAACACCAAGGGCCTGAAGCTCGGCTACAACCCGTATGAAAGCGGGCTGCTGGCGCAGAAAGAAGCGCCGAAGAAAAAGACCGACCTGCGCGAGCTGTCGAAGTGGCTCGAAATGAAAAAGCGCCTCGAGACCAACCGCAGCGACTGAAGCGGGTTCTTTCCGATCAGGCTTGGTTGATCACGCCTGGTTGATCATGTCAGGGCGAGCTGCCGGATCTTCTCCTGGTGCCCACAGCGGAAGAAGCGTCGCAGCTCCGCCAGCCATTTCTCCGGCTGACGCCGGCGTGGATGCAGGTATCGCTGGTCCAGTGACCGGCAGTACCGTGCGGCATGCCGGTTCGCTTCCTCGTAGCGACGCCGGCTCACCTCATCCAGCTCCGGCAGGAAACTCACACTGCCGAACATCCGACCATGCAGATCGCCGGGGAATGCGCCGTCGCGTTGCTGGATCAGCAGCGCCAGGGCCGTGGCGTACTTGTCCACCTCCGCCTGCAGTTCCAGCTCCAGCAGCGACACCGACCGGCCGCGCGCGCAGCTCCAGATCAAGTAATGGAAATGGCTGACGCCTTCCAAGGCCGTGCAAAAGTCGTTGAGATTGTCTTCGTCGAGCGCCTCCAGCGGATCGCGCCGTTGCAGCCGATCCAGTACGCGCTGATCGATGAACAGCCCGATGCGCACTTCGCCGTCGTGCTCGACCACGAACACCTGCTCGTCGCTGCTCGGCTCACCGACTGTATCTCGCAGGCGCTGCGGGTCAGACACCAGGAAGTCTTCGGCGTCGTGCTCCACCGGTGCGTCGTACAGTCCCGCGAGCAGCGACTGCATCCGACGCAGCAGCATGTCAGTGCTCCCTTCTCGCTCCGGCCTGCACCGGCGCCACACCCAAGCGCTGCAGGATGGAGAAAGCGCGCGGGCTGCCGGTCTTCAACCAGATCTCATACAACCGCAGGATGTCTTTATCGGTGTGCGTGTACGCCATCTCGGCGACGTCGTTGAGCACGTCGACCAAGCGTTGAAACTTCCCGGCGAGCTCCAGGAACAACGCGGCGAACGCCTGACCGCGCATCGTGCCTCGCATGTTCTCGGCGAGCGTGCCGTAAGCGCGGCCGCCCATTGCGATGTGATAATCCACGTCGACCAGCTTGCGCGCGAAGCTTTGGGCGAAAAATCCGGCAACGAACAAAGAAACATCGCCGAGGCGCCGCAATGCTTCGTCACGTTGTTGACTCGACTGCGCAGCGGCTGCGTCGGCGAGCATGTGTGCGAGAGGTTTGAGCCGCACCCCTTCGGGCGTTTGTTCGTACAGCTCTTCGGAGCGAGCAAACATCGTCAGCACGTTTACGACGTAGTGCTCGGTGTGATCGTCGACGTCGACGCGCTGATTACGCAGCGCCTTCTGCACCGAGTCGTGAAAGAACTCGCGCAGATTCGGAACCGCGACCACCGTTCCAGGACCACCTTCATGCATCGCCAGGCACCTCCAGGATCAAAGGTTCTGACCACTCGTAACCGATATCGGCAGCTCGTGTCGAGAGTTTAATCGTCGAGAATTCAATCGTGGATGCAGCGGTCCGGTTCCTTAGCACTCACCGAACGTGGCTGCTGACCAAAAAAAATGGGCCTCCGCCCGGAGGCGGAAGCCCATCGCAAACAAACAACAAAACTTTTAGCGCCGCTCGTGCGTTATCACTTACCGAGCTTGCCGACGCTCAGGCCCACGACCAGCGAGCCGATCGGCTTGCCGCCATCCAGCACCGGCACGGCGACCTGCACCTGCTGCAGTCCCGACGATTCGTCGATTTCCACCGAGCCCTGCCAGGTCTTGCCGCTCATCGGCTGATCGTGTTTCGGCTTGCCCTTGTGATTCCAGTTGGTGGGCTTGCCCAGGAACGCGACCTTGCCGCCATCGGCGCCGGACACGAACGCTTCGGAAACGACCTCACCCTTTTTCGCCTTGAGCACTTCGGCCGCAGCATTCTTGGTCAGGCTGCGCACGAACGGATCGATCACGCTCAAACCCGCCCACTTGGCCTGGTCCATCGACGCGGCTTCGGGAGATTTGGCGGCGTTGTATGCTTTCACCGCGTCGACGATCGCAGGCGTTGCGGCCCACGATTGAATCTCCTTCACCTTGGCGTCGACCTTGCCCTGCTGGGCGGCATCGAGCCCGGCAGCGCCGGCGAGCTGCGCCCAAGCGAACGACGCGGCCAGCAGCCAGCCAGCAACGATCTTTGCAGTTAAAGTTTTCATTCGTCACCCCATTAGAACTTGGCGTTGAAATCCAGCATCAGGCGCTTGAAGTCGTACTCGGTGCCGACGTCGCGATTGTTTTGATTCAGGAAGTAGGTCGCGTTCAGCACCCAGTTCTTCATCGGTGCGTAACCCGCACGCAGCACCCAGCCGTCGGCGTCCGACAGGCCGCCGGCGAAGTCGGAATCGATGTGCTGCGCGAACAACGCATCCTTCTCGATCAGCTGATAACCGAAGCCGGTTTCCCACGTGCCCGGGTTGGAAGCCTTGCCGACGATGGTGCCGAACGAATATGCCGTGTCGAGCTTGGCGTCGGTGTTCTGCGCGGCATCCGCCCACACCTGCAGCGGCAGTTCGCCGAGCTTGGTGTTGAACTCCGCCATCAGGTCGACGACCTGGAAGTCATAAGCGAGCCCACCGGTGCTGGTGAGCGAATTGCCGTTGGCAGAACCGTTGTAGAACGGACGACGCCCCTTGGCGGCGGCGAGATCGTAATAAGAGCCCGCAACGACCAGGTTGCCGGTGCTGCCGAAGTCGAAACGATTGCCGACCTGGAAACCAAACATTTTGGTGTCGGTGCTGGTGGCGGTGCTCGCCGCGGTGCCGGTCTGGACGTTTTCTTCGATCCAGTAGCCCCATGCCGAGCCGAACAGCGAGCCGGTGCTGTAAGTCACAGCAAGGCCTTCAGGATTGATGTCGTTGTCCCAGAACAGACTCTGGCCGGGACGGAAGAACGGCATCTTCATCTTGCCGCCGATCAAATGGGCGTTCTGGGCGAACGTCCAATCGAAGTACGCGAGATCCAGGTACAGCGACTTGCGCGAGAACTCACCGTCGAGCTGCTGATTCGCGCCGCGCGGATTGCCAGGCGCGGAGGAAGTCGCAATGCCGATGCCGGCGACCATGCTGTCATTCACCTTTGCTTCCAGGCCCAGGCGAGCGCGCAGCAAATCTTCTTCGCGCTTGGCGCTCGCGCTGTCATCGTCGGTCTGCTGATGGCGATAGCGAACGTCGCCCTTGACCACGATGCGGTTCGGCCAGTCGGCCGCTTTCACCGCCGGCGGCGTCGGCTTGCTGGCTTCGGCGCTCAGATGTTCGGTCTGTGACTTGAGCTCGCTATTCTCGGCCTTGAGCGTGTGGTTTTCGGCTTCCAGGCGATCGACGCGCTCGACCAGGCTCTGCAATTGCGAGCGGATCTGCGCCAACTCGTCGTCGCTTGCGGCCTGCGCCAGCCCGGGCGCCACGCAGCCGAAGCCCAGGGCGGCAGCGATGCCCGCCGCCAATAGCTGATTTTTCACAATGCTCTCCGATGATCTCTAGAAACACGGTCGCCGATGATGACGACTGTCATACGTCTGCAACATCGGCAGGAGCAACGGTGCGCTCAACCTTTGCGCGTGAGATTTCGCCTGATGGATCGCTACGGCCGCACCCGTGAATCGGGGTTGTGTGACCCGGCTCGCATTCGGCTGGTATAGAAAAGCAAAAACCCCGCGGCATTGCTGCCGCGGGGTCTTTTATCGAAGCTGGGTAAGTGCTTCGTTGCGAGGTGCGCTTATTACCAGCGACCGCCGCCACCGCCACCGCCGCCCGGGCCACGGGGGCCACGGCCACCGCCGCCGCCGCCACCACCCTGACGTTCCTGCGCTTCATTCACGCGCAGGGGACGGCCGCCCATGTCTTTCCCGTTGAGGGATTGAATGGCGCGCTGTGCGTCGGCACGCGGCATTTCCACGAAGCCGAAGCCGCGAGGACGACCGGTTTCGCGGTCGTTGATCAGGGCCACGGATTCCACGGTGCCGTGCTGTTCGAACAGCTGGCGAACCTGGTCCTCGTTCGCCGAGAACGGCAGGTTACCCACATAGATCTTTGTCATAGCAATACAGTCTCTCTGAAAAAGCCTCGAGCGCGATCCCCCTGCGGGATAAATCATCACTGCGAGGCCTGGTTACATACGGGCTCCGCCCCTGCAACATCCGGTCGTGCCTGACTCGAATGTTACGGTTTAGGTCCCAGGCCTACGTTCGCGGTCTCGTCGGATTTTTCAGAAGTTGGCCGAAAAGGGGTCTTCATGACCCGGCTGGCCAAGCCAGAGAAAAAAGCGGGCAAAGGCACAACGAACGGCGCGGAATGTACGCCAATCAAAGAATCAAGGCAATTAGCCGCAGCGACCGCAGGTCATTGAAAGTAGGGATACAACAGGAAATGTATGGCGCCTCGATCGGACCGACCATGGCGCTGCGGTGCGCGATTCGCGGGCAGCCGGTCGGCCGTTGTCAGGTCCCCATTCCCAAGGCCGCCCCAAGCTCGTGCAAGGTGCTCACCGTATGCGGCTGGGAGCCGTGCTCCTCGGGCCATGCATCCTGCACCCGATTGATCCAGACCGGGCACATGCCGGCGGCCCGCGCGCCCACAACGTCCAGGGCCGGATCGTCACCCACATACACAACCTGTTGGGGTTTGAGGTCCGTTCCTTCGATTACCTTGTGGAACAGCGCCGGATCGGGCTTGAGCGCCCCGACCTGCCGGGCATTCAGGCTGCGCTCGAAAAAATGCGCCAGACCGATGCGTTTGAGGTCGGCATTGCCGTTACTGGCAGTAAACAGGCGGAAGCGGGCCTGCAAGCGCTCCAAACCGGGCAGCACATCCTCGTACAGCACCACTTCGTTGCGCGCCTGGATGAAGG
>CAMLEO010000097.1 GCA_946478975.1 uncultured Steroidobacter sp. | reverse complement strand
ACGCGCGGGCAGCCTCAAGTAAGCCGCCCGCGCGCCGTTACCCACTTCAAGGATCGATGGAGCAAATGAACATGCTGGGTCACAGGTCTTCGAATCTCGCCGCTTACCAAAGTGCAGCCGCGCACGGTGGTGTCGCTGCGTCGGACCCGCATCGTTTGATCGTGATGTTGTTGGACGGCGCCCTGGAGCGCATCGCGACGGCCCGCGGCTGCATGCAGCGAAAGGAGACGGCGGAGAAGGCCCGCCTCATCAATCGTGCCGTGTCCATCGTCGGCGAGCTGCGCAACAGCCTCGACCTGCGCAACGGCGGCCAGATCGCTGCCAATCTCGCCGAGCTCTACGATTACATCTGTCGCCGTCTGCTGCTGGCTACGACCGAGAACAAAGTCGAGATGCTCGACGAAGTCAGCGCGCTGCTGCACGAGATTCGCAGCGCGTGGCTCGCGATCGGCCCCGAGGCTCGTAACAAATGAGCACCATTGCGGACGGCGTATTGGCCGCCACTCACAAGCTCGTCCAGCAGGCCATGACCGGCCAATGGCAGGACGTGCCGAAGACGGTGCAGGAGCGGCGTGAACTCCTCCACAGTCTGACTGCCAACGCTTCACCGCAGGACCGGCAGTGGCTCGGGGCGTTACAGCAAGCGATGGCCGAATCCGATGCAGCAGTTGCCCAGATGGCAGCCGCCGCGCCGGCAGCGCAGAATCCAGTCCAGTCCCAGGTTCAAGGATCTTCTGAAGTACCGAACACCGCAGCCGTCGACAACATGATGGAGATGCTCAAGAAGAGCAGATAGCGCGTATGTATGAAGGACTAGATACAGTCATTCTGTACGAAGAACTGGCTTACGAAGACGTATTGCCGGTGGCATGGAGACCGTTGCCCGAGCCGTTCGATCCCGCGATCGTCGGCAGCTTTGCCGATCGCAACCTGCGCGTGTTGCAGGCGGTCGCAGCGCTCGATGAGCACGGCCAGATCGACAAGCCCGACGACAACTCGCCGAACTCCGCGGACATTCTCCGCCTGGAGATGAAGGTCAACCTGCTGCTCGACATGGTCGGTGCGCTGCTCATTGCCAGTCGCCCGCGTCCTCGTTCGGCCGCAGTTCGTTTCAATGCGCTCGGCGGAGTGTGGCAGGGGATCGCGCCGTTCCCGCCGCTCGGCAACCAAGGTGTGTTCGAAGTCTACCTGCGCGAGAGCATCGCCGATCCGTTGCGCCTGTTCGGCCGCATCGCTTCGGTAAGTCCTGACGGCAAGATCAAGGTACGTTTCGTGCCGCCGGGCGAGAACATCTCCGACCTGCTGGAGAAACTTGCATTTCGCAAGCATCGTCGCCAGGTTGCTGGCGTTCGGCAACCAAAAAAATAACACAGTAAAGTTTCTAAGCCGGCTCGAATGCGAATGTGACTTACGTCTCGCGCGTTTTGCGCGCGTCAGAAATTCGGCATTCGCACGGCATTGCGTAGTCGCGATAAAAGTGCGCGCCAGTCCGCATTTTTTTGCGGGTTGCAACATGATTAACTCAGCCGATCCCTGAGCTGAGCGCCAAATTTCTGGCAGCAGTTCACGCACACGCGGCGTTCAGGGAGAGCCTGATACGAGCAATTCATTGTCACGCACAGAATGCCTGTCAGGCATACAAAAGAAACTCGGCTTCACAGCGCGAGGCGACGCAATGAATTTGAATGAAACCGCAGCCCGAGCCCTCACCATCCAGCAGGCCGTCGTGTACGACAGCGATGCTGGGCGAGCCGAGAAGGTTGCGGATGTATTGCGTGAACTGAGTCTCGAACCCTTGCTCATCGATCACAGCGCACTGATGCGTGCGGTGATCCAGGCTCCACATAATCCACCCGCACTGTTGGTCGGTGATGTCGCCGACTGCGATTGGGCCGAGCTCGGCGCTGCGTTGCGCGAGCAGCTGAGTGACATTCCTGTTGTCGCATACGGATCGGCAGCGGTCGCCGATCAATTGATCGCGGCAGTCGGTCCGCGTGTGCGCCGTCTCACATTTCCGTTCAAACAATCGGTGCTCGGCACGGCGTTGCGCATGCCGGCCCAGGCGCTGCAGGCGGAGATCGGCGACGTGGCGATGCCCACCGGCTCGTCGGTCGCGGTCCGCGATGTGACGCGTCTCATAAAACAAGTGGCCGCACACGATTCGAGCGTGCTGATTCTCGGCGAGTCCGGCACCGGCAAGGAGCTCGCCGCGCGCGCGGTCCACGATGCCAGCCCGCGTCGTCAGCGTCCGTTCGTTGCCATCAACTGCGGCGCCATTCCCGCCGAGCTGCTGGAGAGCGAGCTGTTCGGCCACGAGAAGGGTTCTTTCACCGGCGCCATCGCCGCTCGCAAGGGCCGCTTCGAGATGGCCGAAGGCGGCACGCTGTTCCTGGATGAGATCGGCGATATGAGCCTGCCGATGCAGGTGAAGCTGTTGCGCGTGCTGCAGGAACGCGTGTTCGAACGTGTCGGCAATCACACTCCGATCCGTTGCAACGTCCGGATCATCGCCGCGACTCACCGTAATCTGGAAGCGGCCATCGCCAAGGGCACGTTCCGCGAAGACTTGTTCTATCGCCTCAACGTGTTCCCCATCGAAATGCCGTCGCTGCGCTCACGGCTCGAAGACCTGCCGATGCTGGTGCGAGACTTCGCCCAGCGCAACGTCGACGAAGGCCGCAGCCGGGTCGAGCTGACCTCGCGGGCCCTGAAAGTCCTGAGTCACTATCCCTGGCCGGGCAACGTGCGCGAGCTGGGCAACCTGATCGAGCGCATGTCCATCCTGTGCCCGAATCGTCCGGTCGACGTGGTCGACCTGCCTTTGAAATATCGGCCGGCAGATCTGCTTGCACAGCTGGATTTGAGCGCGGATCTGGAGCAGCCGATCGCCGAGCCCGTGGACCTCGATATCGAGGACGACGCGGTGCAGGACGATCACGAAGCGATGTCCATGCTCACCCACAGCGAGCCGGGCGAGGCCATGGTCCAGCTGCCGCCCGATGGCATCGACCTGCGCGATCATCTCTTCACCATCGAGCGCGACCTGATTCAACAAGCGCTCAGCCGCGCCGGCGGCACGGTTGCGCATGCGGCCCGATTGTTGAAGCTGCGCCGTACAACCCTCGTGGAAAAGCTGCGCAAGTTCCACATGCTCAACGAAGCGGCCGCGACAGAACTTTGACAGGCGGCCTTCGTGAGTGTGCGCGCTGTCTCAATGCATCGCGCATCGCTCAACGAGGGCTGGCCGCGCTTGCCGCGGCAAACCTTTGCCGGTGTGACCGGCTCCACAGGAATCATCGGCCAGGATGGCGCCCCCTCTGACTGCGGCGCGGCTGGAACAGAAATTGCTCCTCTGAGCCTGCAGAAGCGAAGCAAACGTTTACAGCAGAGCAAATGAGCGCAGTGTCACATCTAGAGTTCGATGCCACCGTCGCCGAGGAAAACGGCGCGGTCACTGCCGTTCCCGAAGCTGTCGTCGGCGCGCAGCCGGCCGGCCCGGCCGAAGACATGGTGGCGATTGCAGACTCCTCGCGACGCCTCGCCGACCTTGCTCGCCGCGTCGCTGCCAGCGACTGCACGGTGTTGATCGCAGGCGAGTCGGGCACCGGCAAAGAAGTGCTCGCTCGTTTCATCCATCGCCATTCGCCCCGTGCCAACCGCGCCTTCGTTGCCGTCAACTGCGCGGCCATTCCGGAAAACATGCTCGAAGCGATTCTGTTCGGCTACGAGCGTGGCGCGTTCACCGGTGCGCACGCCAGCCATCCTGGCAAGTTCGAGCAGGCGCAAGGCGGCACGTTGCTGTTGGATGAAGTGACCGAGATGCCGCTCGGCTTGCAGGCGAAGCTGTTGCGCGTGTTGCAGGAACGTGAGGTCGAGCGTCTCGGCGGCCGCATGCCGATTCGGTTGAACGTGCGCGTGCTCGCGACCACCAATCGCAATCTGCGTGCGGAAGTTGCCGCCGGTCGCTTTCGTGAAGACCTCTACTATCGATTGAATGTGTTTCCTCTCGCCACGTCGCCGTTGCGTGAGCGTCGTGACGATGTGTTGCCGCTCGCGATGCGTTTGCTCACGGCGCGCTGCCGTGCCGGCGAGCGCATTCCGGCGCTGAGCGCCGATGCGGCTCACATGCTGTTGTTATATCCGTGGCCCGGCAATGTGCGCGAGCTCGATAACGTCATGCAGCGTGCGTTGATTCTGGCAAGCGGGGCGGTGATTCAACCCGAACACGTGCACCTGGAAATCGAAGGTCTCGATGCGCTGCCGGCCGCGCTGGCTGCTGCGAGCCGCGTCGCGCGTGAGTTTGTTTCTGAGCCGCGTCGTGCCGCAGCTCAAGAAAAGGTGTCGGAGGAGGGTGCGGCAGGTGGATTGTCCGATTCCCTGTCGACCCGCGAACGCGATTTGATACTCGAAGCGCTGCGTTCGGACAACGGCAATCGCCAGGCCGCTGCCAGGCGCCTCGGCATCAGCCCGCGAACGCTGCGTTACAAGCTGCAGCGCCTGCGCGAGGCCGGCGTCGTGCTGCCGGCGATCTGAGGTAAGCAAAGATGTCTTCGTTGCAAATCGATGCCGTGCTCTCGCAGATCCGTGCGATGCAGTCGCAGATCAAGGGCGTCGGCGCGCCAGCGAACGATGTGGCGAAAGTGGCGGGTGTGGGCCAGGCCGTGCAGGCGCCGACCAGCTCGTTCGCCAATGTGATGAAACAAGGATTGGATTCGGTGAACCAGGCGCAGACGCGCGCCTCGGACCTCGCGACCAAGTTCGACCAGGGCGTGCCCGGGGTCGAGCTGCCGCAGGTCATGTTGGAAATGCAGAAGGCCAGTGTCTCCTTTCGTGCGATCGCCGAAGTACGCAACCGCTTCGTGAGTGCGTACCAGGAGATCATGAACATGCCCATCTGAACATGGGCCGCTTTGATGGTGAGAGGGTTATGGACCTTGTTTGTAACATCCGGAGTGACGCATGAGCGCTGACGCTGCCGCGTTGCCTTCGCCGTCGTCGGGCTCGCCGCCGACGCAGCCGTCGCTCATTCCGCCAGGGTTGAAGCCGCTGGTGATGCTGATCGGCATTGCCGCCGCCGTCGCCGCTGGCGTCGGCATCGTGCTGTGGTCCAAGGAGCCGACCTACAGCCTGTTGTACGGCAACCTCGGCCAGCAGGACGCCGCGCAGATCGCGCAGGCGCTGGATACGAATGGCATTCCTTATAAGCTCGAAGGCAGCGGCACCATCACCGTGCCCGCCGATCGCGTGCACGACGCACGTTTGAAACTCGCCGGCCAGGGCTTGCCCGAAGGCGATGGCGGCTTTGCCGTGATGTCGAAAGATCCGGGCTTCGGCGTCAGCCAGTTCATGGAAGGCGCGCGTTACAACCATGCGCTGGAAACCGAGCTCGCTCGCACCATCACCAACCTGCAAGCCGTCGAAGGCGCTCGCGTGCATCTCGCGCTGCCGAGACAGTCGGCGTTCGTGCGCGATCGTCGCAAGCCGAGCGCGTCGGTGTTCCTGCAGATGAAGCCGGGCCGTCGCCTGGAGTCCGAACAAGTCACCGCGATCGTCAACCTCGTGGCCTCCAGCATTCCCGAGCTGGAAGCGCAGCAGGTGACGGTCGTCGATCAGCAAGGCCGCCTGTTGTCTTCTCCGGAGAGCAACAGCGAAGTGGCCGAGCGCGAGAAACAAATGGAGATCGCTCGCGAGCTGGAAGAGCGTTACACCCAGCGCGTCGAACAGTTGCTGTCGCCGTTGATCGGCTCGGGCCGCGTGCGTGCGCAAGTGGTTGCGGACGTCGAGATGTCGACGACCGAAGAAGCGCGCGAACAGTATCGCCCCGACAGTCAGATCATTCGCAGCGAGCAGACCGCCGAAGAAACCAGCCGCAATGGCGCGAATGCTTCGCAAGGCGTGCCGGGTTCGTTGACGAATCAGCCGCCGACGCCGGGCGTGGCGCTGCCGCCGGGCTCGTCGGCCGCACCAGCGACTGCTCAAGCTGCGCCGGCTGATCCTGCGAATCCGAATGCTGGCGCGACGTCTGCGCCGCCGGACAACACGTCGAAACAGGCGACGCGCAATTATGAGATCGATCGCACCGTCGCTTACACCAAGCTGCCGGCGGGTCGTCTGAAGCGTCTCACCGTCGCGGTGCTGGTGGACAACCTGCGCGCGACGGCGGAAGACGGCAAAGTCAGCGAAACGCCGCTCACGCCGGAGCAGCTGGAGAACATGACGCGCCTGGTGAAAGACGCGGTGGGCTTCAACGAATCTCGCGGCGACAGCGTGAACGTGGTGAATGCGTCGTTCCGTGGCGAGACCAAGCCGGAAGAAATGGTGGCCGACAAGATTCCGCTGTGGGAACAGCCGCTGATGCGCGATATCGCCAAGCTGCTGGTCGGTTTGATTGGTTTGCTGGTGCTGGTGTTCTCGGTGTTGCGTCCGCTGCTGCGCGGCCTGTTGGGTACGCCGCGTCCGGTGCAGCAGCTTCAAGCGATGCCGATGCAAGCAGCGGCTGCGCTGCCGGCGTCGGTGGCGGCTGCAGAGTCCGGCGCACCGGCGCTCGATTACGACGGTCAGATCGCGGCGGCTCGTCAGTTGGTGACGCAGGATCCCGGACGCGTAGCGCAAGTGGTGAAGACCTGGGTTGGCGACGATGAGTAAGAGCTCTGAAAAACAGCGCAACGGCACCGAGCGCGCTGCCATCCTGTTGCTGTCGCTCGGCGAAGCGGAAGCCGCCGAAGTGATGAAGCACATGGGCGCGAAGGACGTGCAGCGAATTGGCGCGGCGATGACTCAGCTGCAGAACATTTCGCGCCAGGAAGTGACCGATGTGCTCAGCGAGTTCACGCAGAAGCTGGAGGGGCAGACCTCGCTCGGAGTGGGCGTCGACGATTATCTGCGCAAGGTTTTGATCACCGCGCTCGGCGAAGACAAAGCCGGCGGCGTCATCGACCGCATTCTGTTCGGCCGCTCCAGCAAGGGCCTGGAAGCATTGAAGTGGATGGACTCGCGCCAGGTGGCGGAGCTGATCCGCCAGGAACATCCGCAGATCATTTCCATCGTGCTCGCCTATCTCGACGCTGATCAGTCCGCCGAAGTGATGGCGCAGTTCCCGGAATGGCTGCGCGCCGATGTCATCATGCGCATCGCGACGCTCGACGGCATCCAGCCCAGCGCGTTGCATGAGCTGGACGAAGTGATCGAGAAACAATTCGCCGGCAAGACCGGCGCGCTGAAAACATCCGTGATCGGCGGCATCAAGACCGCCGCGCAGATCATGAACTTCATGGATTCGAGCCAGGAGAGCGCGCTGATCGATTCGATCCGCAAGGTCGACGATGCGCTCGGCGGCAAGATCCAGGACCTGATGTTCGTGTTCGGCGACCTGGTCGACATCGACGATCGCGGCATGCAGGAAGTGCTGCGCGCAGTGCCGGGCGAGAAATTGCTGCTCGCAATGAAAGGCGCGGACGACGAGCTCAAGAGCAAGATCTTCAAGAATATGTCGCAGCGTGCGGCCGAAATGTTGAAAGACGATCTGGAGTCGCGCGGTCCGGTGCGCCTGTCCGAAGTGGAAGGTGCGCAGAAAGAAATCCTTGCCATGGTCCGTAAGATGTCCGAAGCCGGCACCATCCAGCTCGGCGGCAAAGGTGAGGAATTCGTATGACGCCGTCGCGTTACGAGTTGCCGAGCATCAACGGCATGGCCGTGCAGGCGCGTCGTGCCGGCAAGACCGTGCAAGAGCTCGAAGACGTCGAGAAGCGCGCGTACGAAGAAGCTTATGCGAAAGGCCGCGCCGAAGGCCTGGCGTCGGCGGAAAGAGAAACGCGTCCGCAGCTTCAGCAGCTGCAGGCACGCATCGAACGTTTGGATTCCATCATCGGCACGCTCGCTCGTCCGCTGCAGGAGCTCGACGCGGTGGTTGAAGACCAGCTCGTGCAGCTGGCATTGACCGTCGCGAAACATCTGGTACGTCGTGAGTTGCGCATCGACCCTTCGCAGGTCATCGCGATCATTCGCGAGACGGTGGCGCTGTTGCCCGCGTCGGCGCGCGATGTGCGAGTTCATTTGCATCCCGAAGATGCAGCCGTGGTTCGCGAGAAACTCGCGGCGCCTGCGGGCGAGAAGGTCTGGACGATCGTTGAAGATCCAGTGATGGGTCGTGGCGGTTGTCGCGTGACGACGGACACTGCGCAGATCGATGCCCGTTTGGAAACACGCATCGGCACGGTGGTGAGCGCGCTCCTGGGTGAAGAGCGAGTCACTGCGATCCGTGGCGGAGAGTCCGCGCAAACTCCATGAGCGGCAGTCAATTGAATCGCGGCTCGAACTGGGCCAGGCAGCTCCAGCGCGCGACGCGAGCCATCGATCGCATCGAGCCGCCGCCGGTCGAAGGCGTGCTGACTCGCATGATCGGGCTGACATTGGAAGCTGCTGGCTGCCAGGCGGCGGTCGGCGATCGCTGCGAAGTGCTGGGCTCGGGCGGCACGCGTGTGGAAGCGGAAGTCGTCGGCTTCTCCGGCGATCGTTTGTATCTGATGCCAACCGGTGACATTCACGGCTTGAAGCCGAACGCTCGCGTGATTCCTCGCTCCGGCGCCGGCACCGCGGCCGTCGGGCCGCAGTTGATGGGACGAATCATCGATGGCGCCGGCAATCCGCTCGATGGCCTGGGGCCGCTCGCTTGTGAGGATCGCATTCGACTCACCGGCGCGCCGATCAATCCGCTGACGCGTCAGCCCATCGAAGAGCCGCTCGATGTCGGTGTGCGTGCGATCAACTCATTGCTTACGGTGGGGCGCGGTCAGCGCATCGGTTTGTTTGCGGGCAGCGGCGTGGGTAAGAGCGTGCTGCTCGGCATGATGGCTCGGTTCACGACGGCCGATGTGATCGTGGTCGGCCTGATCGGCGAGCGCGGCCGCGAAGTGAAAGAATTCGTGGAACGCATTCTCGGGCCCGAAGGTCTGGCGCGTTCGATTGTGGTTGCGACGCCGGCGGACAATCCGCCGCTGATGCGTATGCATGGCGCGTGGCGCGCAACCGCCATCGCCGAGTATTTCCGCGATCAAGGCAAGAACGTACTGCTGATCATGGATTCGTTGACGCGTTTTGCTCAGGCGCAACGTGAGATCGGCCTCGCCATCGGCGAAGCGCCGGCGACCAAAGGTTATCCGCCTTCGGTGTTCGCGAAACTGCCGCAGCTGGTGGAGCGCGCGGGCAACGGCGATACGGGCTCCGGTTCGATCACTGCGTTCTACACCGTGCTCACTGAAGGTGATGATCAACAGGATCCGATCGCTGACTCGGCGCGCGCGATTCTCGACGGTCACATCGTGTTGACGCGTCGTTATGCCGAGGCGGGGCACTACCCTGCAATCGATGTGGAAGCGTCGATCAGCCGCGTGATGCACGAGATCGTGCCGCACGAACATTCGGCGATGGCGCGCCTGTTCAAACAAACATTGTCCACGTTCCAGCAGAACCGCGACCTGATCGCGATCGGCGCCTACAACCGAGGCAGCGATCCTCGCATCGACGCGGCCATCGCCGCATGGCCGAGCATGCAGAAGTTCCTGCAGCAGGACGTGCACGAGTCGGTCGACTTCGCCACCAGCCTGGGCGCATTGAAGGCGCTGATCGGAGGCGGTTGATTAGATGAAGCGTGCCAAGCGACTCGAACCGGTACAACAGATCGTCGACGACGCGCAGCGACGGCTGGCAATGAGCGTTGCCGCGTTCGAAAAGCGCGTGCTCGAAGGCGAAGCGAAGCTGCAGGAGCTGCAGCGTTACAAGGGCGAGTACGAGCAGCAGTTTTCCCAGCGCGCGGGGCGAGGCATCGGCGCGACGGATTTGCGCGACTATCAGGCGTTTCTGGCGCGCCTGGCCGAAGCCATCAAGCAGCAGCAAGCGCTGGTGGCGCGGGCTCGTGCCGAACATCAGGCCGAACGTTTGAAATGGCAGGAAGCGCTCAAACGCTCCAAAGCCCTCGGCCACGTGGTCGAGCGCTGGCAGGCCGAAGAGCGCCACATGAATGACCGGCGCGATCAACGCGAAAGCGATGAGCGCGCGCAAAGGAAGTTTGATCGATCATGACCCCGAGTGTTTCTCTCTCAGGTGCGCCCATGCCCATCTCCAGCACGTCAGCACCGGCAACCGCGCCGGCCGCGAATTCCGATGCGAATGCGCCTGCGTCGCTGGCGGTGGATTTCATGGCCATGCTCGGCCAACTCAACATCGCTCCGCCGCCGGCCAACACGGCAGTGCAGGTGAGTGCCACGCCGGCGTGGAAACAACTGCAGGATGCGGATGCGAAAGATCCGGAGCCGACCGATGTCGTCGGCATGATGCCGCTGTCGCTGCCTGTGATGCCGGTGGAAGTGAAAGGCGAAGCCGCCGAGCTGCAAACGATGCTGGGTGGTATAACCGCGGCCGTCGTCAAGACCGACGACGACGCGATCGCGCCCGAGGCGCAGCTGGTGACGGATCTGATTCAGTCCGATCAGTCCGGCCAGCCCAAGTTCGAGATTCCGCAGCTGATGACGGCGCCGACCGATGCGGCCTCAGTGGCGAAACAAGCCGATGCGCACACGCGGCCGATTCACACGCCGGTCGGCACCGAAGGCTGGTCCCAGGAGATCGGCTCGCGCCTGACGATGATGGTGGAGCAGGGCAAGCACACCGCTTCGCTGCGCTTGTCGCCTGAGCACCTGGGGCCGCTGGAAATCCAGATCTCGATGCACGATGACCAGGCGTCGGTGTACTTCGGCGCTGCCCATGCCGACACTCGCGCGGCACTGGAAAATGCTTTGCCGAAACTGCGGGAAATGTTTGCTTCGCAGGGCCTGTCGCTGGCCGATGCCGGCGTTCATCGCGAACCGCCGCGCCAGCAGCCGGCTCCGACGGCATCGTCTGCTTCGCCGGGCGGTTTTGCTGCCGAGAGCGGCGAGCAGACAGTCGCGGCTGCTCACATTCGATTGGGCCTGCTAGACGCGTACGCCTGACGCTCGGATCGCTGTCAAGAGTAACAGCGCTGCGAGCGTTCCCAAGGAGATGATTCCGCCGCCACCGCCGCCGTCGGAGCCGCCGCCGGTCTGGATGCCTTGAGCAACTTCGCTGACCGTCGTGACGGCGCTGGTGGAGTTGTTAGTGAGGATCAAGTCCCTGCCGCTGCCCTCGACCAGCCCGATGTGTGCGAACGATCCTGCTCGCATGGTTGCAGAGGTTACGACCGAGACGGTGAAGTCGCCGCCGCTCGGCAGCTGCGGGAGCTGACAGGCAACGGTGCTGCCGGTGGAGACGCAGGTGCCCAATGCTCCTGGGGTCGGGTTGCTGGTGCCGCCGAACAGCGAGAAGCTCGCGATGTTCAAACCTGCATCCAGCTCCAGTCGCAGCGACACGACGCTCGCTTGGTCCGGGCCGGCGTTGTGAACTTTCATTTGCACATTGATCTGCTCACCGCGTGCCACGAAGGCAGGCGCGGTGATCGTCGTCGAAAGGTCGGTCATCTCCGTGGCGTCGAGCTGAACCATCCTGGCACCCTCTCATTCGCATTTCCGGCGAATCATACTTTTTTTCTGAGCCCATCGAACATCGAGAACACCCAAGGCCGCAACGCCAGCAGCAAGCCGACGCTGCGTTTTTCCCGGTCGGGCAAGCCGGCGTCGAAAGTGGCGAGCTCGGCAAAATCGTGCGCCAGCGCTTCGGCCTTGCGGGTCAGAATTTTTGCCGACGCTTCGGACAGCTCGGCGGAAACGAAATTGATCAGCTCGTGGCGGCCGGTGAATTCAGCCTGAAGAAACTCGGTTTTGACCCGCTGCTCGTAGAGCCGCCGCACCGGCCCGTCGCTGCGCCAGGCGATCACGTTCGGCGTGCGCAACCGCGCCTTCAGCTTTGGCTGCAACTCGATCAACTTCGCGGCATCGAGCTTCACCAGCAGGCTGCGCAGCTGGCGTTCCGGCAGATGGAGTTCGCTCGCGATGTCGGCCGGCTGTCGTCCATTCAGCAGTAGGTGAAAGCACGCGAGCAGATGCCAGTCGCGAGCCAGCACGTGCTCCTGCTCCAATGTGAGCTGCTGCCCGCCGGACTGCGACTGCTGTGCCGCCATTCGCGCAACTTCCGCAATACTCAAGCCCAACGCGGCGCATATCTGCTCCAGCCGCGCCAGCGAGAATGTTTCCTCTGCAAAGATGCGTTTGATCGATGCCTCGCTCAGCCCGACGGACTTCGCCAGGTCGCGATAGGTGGCGCCGCGCGCCTTCAGGCTGCGCTTCAAAACGCTGATGATCTGCGCGCATTCGCTCATTCGATCCTCGTGCAGTCGAAACGGACGAGCCACAGAGTATTGGATTTCGCGACTCGTGCAAGGTGAGTTGCGGAATCCGAGGCGGCTGTTCAGGCTCGCCGCACCTTCAACGACGAGCATGGAGCCGGTGAATGAGCGTGGCGGCGAAGCAATGGGTCGAGTGGTGCAACGACAAACATTCGCATCTCAATCCGACTCGGGTGCAGGGACGCATCGCTCCGCGCACCGTCGACGATGTGAGCTCGGTGGTGCGGGGGCTGGCACATCGAGGCGAGAGCACCAGCATTGCAGGCGCGTGTCATGCGATGGGCGGGCAGCAGTTCGCGCAGGACGCATGGCTGCTCGACACCCGTGCGATGAATCGAGTGCTCGGGTTCGATCGCGAGCGAGGCATCATTCATGCGCAGGCCGGGATCACCTGGCCGGAACTCATGCGTCACTACGTGATCGAGCAGCGAGACGGCGCGACGTCCTGGGGCATTCGACAGAAACAGACCGGCGCCGATCGGCTGACGCTCGGCGGTGCGGTCGCAGCCAATATTCATGGACGAGGACTGACGTACACGCCGTTTGTCGGCGACATCGAGGCGCTCGAAGTGGTGCTCGCCGATGGATCGGTCGTTGAGTGCAATCGAGCCCACAACAGCGAGTTGTTTCGCCTGGTCGTCGGCGGGTACGGGCTGTTCGGCGTCGTTACATCCGTCAAGGTGCGGCTCGTGCCTCGACAGAAGGTCGAGCGGGTGGTCGAGCTCGAACGCATCGAGCACATCATCGAGCGTTTCGACGAGCGCATCGCGGCCGGCTATTCCTATGGCGACTTCCAGTTTTCAACCGCGACCGAGGATCGGGAATTCCTGTCGCGCGGCGTGTTCTCGTGTTACCGGCCCGTCGATCCGCAGACGCCGTTTGGAGCGAATCAGATTCGCCTGTCGCCCGCCGACTGGCGGCGCCTGCTGTACCTGGCGCATCGGAACAAGATGCGGGCCTTCAACGAGTTTGCGGATTTTTATTTGCAATCGTCGGGGCAGATCTATTGGAGCGACACGCACCAGCTGAGCGTGTACCTGGACGACTATCACGAGCGGCTCGATACGGCGCTCCAGTCGCCGGTCTCCGGGTCAGAGATGATTACCGAGTTGTACGTACCTCGCGCGCAGCTGAAGGCGTTCTTGGCAGATGTGCGCAAGGATTTCCTGCGGCATCGGGTCGACCTGGTGTACGGCACGGTGCGTTTGATCGAGCCGGATATCGAGACGCTGCTCGCGTGGGCGAGAGAACGGTTTGCGTGCGTGATTTTCAATCTGCACGTCGATCACGACGCTCGCGGCATGGCGACGTCCGCCGCTGCGTTCAGGCGATTGATCGACATCGCCATCGATCACGGCGGCAGTTACTTCCTCACCTATCATCGCCACGCCACGGCCGAGCAGGTCATGACGTGCTATCCGATGTTCCGTGAGTTTCTCAACGCCAAGCGCCGGCTGGACCCACGCGGGGTGTTTCAGAGCGATTGGTATCGGCACTACCGATCGCTGTTCGCGGAGCGCATGTGAGCTAGCGTTCGCGCGTGCGGTCGATGGCGCGGACGGCGTGATAGAACGAATCGAGCAGGGGAGTGGGCACGCGCAGCTCCCGGGCTTTGCGCAGGGCGTGGCCGAATGTTTCTTCAATTTCCAGCGGCCGGCCGGCGAGCAGATCCTGAAGGCAGGACATGCGATGCTCCGGTGCATTGGCTCGATACTGCGCGCCGACTTTGTGAACCGCGGCGACGGCTTCTTCATCCGAACCGTTGAGTACGGTGAAGATCGGCAGCAGCCCGCGATCTTCGGTGAGGGGGATGTTCTGCGCCTTGGCCAGCGCGGCGATCTCGCGCACCAGCCGAACGACCAGCAGCGCCGCATCGGGATCGGACAAATAACGCCACGTCACCACGCGCGTCGTCAGCGACAGGCTGAAGAACCCGAGCCAGCAAACAAACTTGCTCCACTCGCGGGAGACGATGTCCGGCACGAGGCTGGCGCGCACGCCCGCATCGTCGATCGTCTTTGCAATCCGCTGGCCGCGCTCGGTCATCGCGCCGTTCAGCTCGCCTAGAAACAAATTCACGTTGCGTGTGAACAGCACCTCGCCGGACGCGAGCAGCTCGCCGCTCGTGTCCGCGAGCGCGCCCAATGTGCGGTCGGCTCCAAACGTTTGCGCCAGCAGTTCGTCCTTGAGCACGCCGTTTTGAATCGACAGCGCCGCTTCGACCTTCACATGCCGCAACTGTTGCAACAGTTGCTCCGATCCGGGCGTCTTGGTCGCAATGATGAGCGTGGCCGCCTCGCCCAGTTGTGAAGCTTCCGTGATCACGCGCACCCGAGTAGTTATTTCAGTCAGGCCTTTGATCCGAAGCCCTTCTGCTTCGATCTGCTGCGCGCGTCGGCCGCGAGCCAGCACTGTCACAGCATGACCGTTGCGAGCGAGGTGGGCCGCCAGGATGGAGCCGATGGCACCAACGCCGACGATGGCCCATTCTGTTTGGGGGGCGGTTCGGGACATTTTGTTTCCTACTCGTATTTTGCAGTAAGTGACTTCGTATATTCCCAGGCGGTCACTGCGTTTTCATCTGCTTACCTGCGCATTTGCGTGGCGGTAGAACGTGTGCGCCATTTTCCGCATCAATCACTCGCCATGCTGAACTCCCTGTTTCGAAAGCTCGCGGGCGCCGGCCTGATGTTCGCGTTCGTCAGTGCCCAAGCCGCGCTCACTCCGGTGCCGCTGTATCTCGACGTACCTGTCAGCGATATCGGCACGGACAACTCGCTGAATGCATCCAACACCAGTCGCAAACTGGCTGTCGCTCCGGATGGCACGATTTACGCGCTGTTTCGCAGCCCGACCAACGGCATTCGCATTGCCAGGAGCACCGACCGCGGCCAGACCTTCAGTGCCAGCGTCCAGGTCACCGCCACCAACGCCGAAGGCGAGATCGCGATTGCCGGCGATGGCGATCTGCACGTCGCCTGGGCCGCGGCCGGCAGCATCTTGCATACGGTCAGCCATGACGGAGGTGCGACATACGCAACGCCGGTCACGGTCGGCAGCGGCACGACCGCACACATGGCGCTGGATGGCGATCGCGTCTATATCATCCCGCGCGCCGGCAACACTGTTTATCACAGCGATGACGACGGTGCGACTTTCGCAGCGACGTCGACCGGCAGCAGCTACGCCTACGCCGACATCTTCGTCGATCCGTTGACGCGCGACGTGCTGGTCGTGGTCGACAATCCCAGCGTGTACTTTTATGTGAGCACGGATTTCGCCCAGACGTTCGCAGGCCCGACGGCTACCGGCAAGTCCGTGTTCTACTCGGTCGGCGCGCTGTCGGTTACCGGCGGCACGCGATATTTATTCCTGGCGGGTTCGAGCACGAATCTCGAACGCATCGAAGTCGCCAATTCTCCCACGTACTTCACCGCCACCGTCGCGGCCACTGCCGGCAGCAACACCCGTTCGCTGTCCGCCGACGTGTTCGGCAATGTCGTTTCCGGCTATCTGGAAGCGGGCACCAACAATCTGAAGTTCGAGCACAGCAACGATCTGGCCGCCACCTTCGGTGCGGCGACCACGGTCGTGACCAGCGCCACGCGCGCCAACGCCGCCATCAACACTATCAACGGCGACATTCTGTTTTTGTACGAGAAGGCCAACCAGATCTATCTGAGCACGTACGAGCGTGCGCTGGTGGGTTACGACATCACTGTCTCGCCGTCATTGTTGAATTTCGCGGCGACCGAAGTCGGCGCGCACTCAAATCTGCCGGTAACGCTGACGAATGTGTCCGGCAGCCCGATCGCGCTGAACTCGCTGTCGACCTCGGGCGATTTCTCCCAGAGCGATAATTGTGGCGGCACCATTGCTGCGGGCAGCAGTTGCACCGTGACTGTCACATTCAGTCCGACGTCGACCGGTGCGGCGTCAGGCGTGCTCTCGATGAATCTGGGCGGCTCTGCCCGGCAACTTTCTTTGAGCGGAGTAGGAACGCCTCCGCGTCCGCAGTCGACGGTTCAGCTCGATGCGTCCGCTCCCGAACTGGTCGTCGGCGACAATCTCACACTCACTGCGCAAGTGACCGGCGCCTCGGTCACGGGCACGGTGGACTTCACCGAGAATGGCGGCGCCATCGCCAACTGTACGGCAGTGCCGCTCTCAGGTACGACAGCGATCTGCTCGCTCACTGGAGTGGCGGCGGGTACGAAGCAGTACGCTGCCGCATACAGCGGCGATTCTGGTAACGCGCCGTCCACATCAAACAGCGTCACAGTAAACGTTCGCCAGTTGTTTACTGTTACGCCGAGTGCCTCCGCCGGCGGTTCAATCAATCCAGGCACGCCACAAACAGTGGCGAGCGGCGACACCAGAGCCTTCGCCATCACGCCCGACCAGGGTTACCGCGTGAGCAGTGTTTCTGGATGCGGCGGCACGCTGGCGGGTACGACGTTTACTACGGGTGCCATCGTTGCCAATTGCACCGTCACCGCGACATTTGCTCTGGCGAGCACCGCAGATGTTCGTCCGCGGTTCACTGTGACGCCTAGCGCCGCTCCCGGCGGTTCGATCAGCCCCGCCACGTCGCAGAGCGTGGTGAGCGGCGACACGGCTTCGTTTTATATCGTGCCCGACGACGGTTACGCAGTGAGCAATGTTTCGGGATGCGGTGGCACGCTGTCGGGCACGACGTATTCGACCGTCGCTGTCACGGCCGACTGCACGGTCACCGCGGCGTTTACACCGATGAGTGAGAACGTCGAGGTAGTCGCGAAATCCGAAGGAGGGGCCGGCGCCTTGGGCTGGCCGATGTTGCTCGTAGGTTTCATCGGTGCCATCGCACGTCGTTTGTTTCCAATGCTGATTTGTCTGCTGATGCTGGGCCGTGCCGACGCGGAGGAGCTGCGATGGTATGTCGGCGGGGCCTTCGGTCGAGCGAAGGGCGAGCAGGGCAGAGGCGACGTTGCGGCGGACTTGCAGCGGCGCGGGTTCACCGCGGATGCAATCAACATTGGCGATGTCGACCGCGATGCTTATCGGCTGTTTGCCGGCTACCGATTCCGGCCGAGTTGGGCAGTGGAAGCGGGCTACACCGACTTGGGCGATGTATCCACGTCTGCGCGTGCGAGCGTGCCGGCTGGAGAAGCGGAAGCGTATGCGCGCGCCTTGGTCGCGTCGCTGCCAATCGCGCCGTCCGGTTTCGAAGCGAGCGTGAGCTATCGATATTCCTTCACCGATGCATTCGCCGTGGCGGCACGCGCTGGCGCGTGGCATTGGGAAAACAAACAACGCTCGTACTACGGCGACCAGCGCCTGCGTGCCTCGCCCGAAGGCACGGATGCGCTGTTCGGCGTCGATTTCGTATGGACCTTCCATCCGCATTGGTCAGCGGGACTGGCAGCCAGCCGTTACCGCGCCAAGGAGGATTTCGACGTGCTCGCCGCACACGCCGAATTCGCCTGGTAAAGCGCCGCTTGCCAAAGTTTTAATTGTCCGACAATATAAACCTCTCGGCACTCGCTCACGGAAGACTTGCGAGGAGATTCCAATGAAGGAAACGTTGCTGCATGGTCGGATATATTTTCCGCGCCTGATCTGGCTGACATTGTGCCTGGTCGTCGCATCGTTGCTGCTGGGGCACGCGGCACAGGCCCAAGTCGCGCCGAGTCACGATCCCTCGCGGATGATTCGTAACGTCGATGGGCGTTACTGGATCTTCACCACCGGCGACGGCATCTTCGCGATGTCCTCCGACAACGCGAACTTCACCAACTGGCGCGTCGAGCCGACGGTGTTTCGGGCCGGCACCTGGCCGAGCTGGATCAACAACTACGTCACCGGCTTTGGCGGCAATTTCTGGGCACCGGACGTCATCAACGTCAACGGCCAATATCGTCTCTATTACTCGTGCGCAGGACAGGGCGCGCCGGCGGCGATCGGGCTCGCGACTGCGACCAATCTCGCCGGGCCGTGGACCGATCAAGGCCTGGTCGTCGCGGGAAACAACGCAATTGATCCGGCGCCGCTGGTCGACGGCAGCAATCACTGGCTGACCTGGGGCAACTGGCAGAGCGGCATCGATCTGCTGCAGCTCAATCCATCGAACGGCAAGCCGCTCAATTCCAGCCGCTGAGATCTGGTGCCCGGGCAGGTCGAAGGGCCGTATCTGCACAAGAACGGCAGTTATTACTATTTGTTCTTCCAGCGCGGCCTGTGCTGCAACGGGGTGAACAGCACGTACTACACCGTCGTCGCCCGCTCCACGAGTGTGACCGGGCCATATCTCGACAAGAGCGGCGCGAATGTTTTGAACGGCGGAGGCAGCATCTTTCTGCCCAATCGCGACGGCCGCTATATCGGGCCGGGTCACGTCGGCTACGGCGAAGGCAAGCTCACTTATCACTTCTACGACGGCAACGACAACGGCGCGCCCAAGCTCAGAGTCACAACCATGAGCTTCAGCAATGGCTGGCCGGTGGCTGCCGGCGTGAATCTGCCATCGCAGGGTGGGACACTCGCGAACGGCACCTATCGCCTGCGCAATCGCGCGACCGGAAAATATCTCGATAATCTCGGTGCCACCGCCGACGGCGCGACTGTCGCGCAGTGGGCGTCCAGCAGCAGTAACAATCAACGTTGGGTGCTCACAACCTCCGGCGGTTATTCCAGGCTGCGTGCGGTGGCCGGCGGTAAATATCTGGATAGCGTGAATCAAACAGCAGACGGCTCGAACGTCGGGCAGTGGAGCGACAGTCCGAGTTTCAATCAGCAGTGGACGCTGGTGGCCGTCGACTCCTACTACAAGCTCGTCAATCGCACCAACGGCAAGGCCGTGGACACCGGCGGCCAGACGGCTGACGGCGCCGTCATGCAGTTCTGGTACGACAACGTGAGCTTCAATCAGCAGTGGGCGTTCGAGTTCGTCAGCTCGTCCACGAGCTTGTCGTCTGCGGCCAGCACATGGGAACAAACGACGACGTCACTGCAAGTTCTCCTGAGCCCGCCGATGCACGATCTCAGCGTCGCGCTCTCCAAACCTGCCGCCGGCGTCGCGAGAGTCACTGTCGTCGACAAGAGCGGGTTGCTGTGGGCGGAAGGAATGTTCACCGGCGATTCGCATCGCCTGAGCACAGACAACATTCCCGCCGGGCGTTACACGTTGCGCGTCACCGATGATTTTGGGGTGATCGAGGAACGGTCGATCCTGATCAAGCCCTAGAGCACATCAGTCGCGTGTGCCGCGGATCATGTTGAATCGGCGCGTCTCGACGGCCGCCCGGGCTGTGAGCCCGGCGGCCTCGCACAGCGCTGGCGCGTAGAGATGACATGAGCTGCGTTTGCTCAAGGCGTCGTCCAGTTGCCGCAGGAGTTCCTTTGCGTCCATGGACGGCGGCGCCGCGATCCGACCCGTGATCACGTGCTGGTCGATCTTTTCGTTGTGCTCGTGATCGATGTGACGGTCGCGCCAGCAGGTTGCGCATAACGTGACGAAGTTTTCGCTGTGGGAATAAACCACCGTGTCACCTTCGAGGTCGCTGCTGATGTCTCGCAGCTGGCCTTTTTCTTCCTGCGTACCGGCGAAATCGAAGAACCGATAGTGGTTTTTCACCAGCGTCGCCAGGTGCGGAAACACCGGCACCTGCTGCTCGCCGTAGGTGTGATAGGTGATGGGTGCGCCGTCGAACAGAATGACGTCGCCGTAGTCCACGCCGAGATCCTGGTAGAGCACGCTGCGAATGATGCCGTGGCACGGGCTCAGCCGTTCGATCCAGATGGATTCTTCGAGGCCGGGGTCGTCGGACCCGGGGCTACGTTCTGCGAGCGGCCGTTCGGCGAGCTGGATTTTGGCCATGGGATACGTGCCTTCAGGCAGGCCGGAAGCGGCGAGCTGCAGTTTCTGCCCGAGCTGTCGCCACACCTGCAAGGCAATTTCGCCGGCGCCCGCGCCGGTGGCGCAGATGCCGAGATTCCATTGGCAGGCTTCGCTGGGTTCATCGGCCAGTGCGGCCGCCGCCTGGTTGGCGGCCACGCCTTCATTGAAGCGGCCGCGTGTTTTATAGAACAGGCCCAGGTTGTAGTGTGCGCTGCTGCTGTTCGGCTGGAGCTCGACCAGCCGTCGATAACTCTGTTCGGCCACTTCGTCCCGCTGGCGCCCCATCAGCCGCGCCGTCAGCGCAAGCCCCCGAAGCAATTGTGGCTCGTCGTCCGTGCCTCGCGCCTTGGCGGCGAGATCGATGAGCGTCGCGACGACCTGCTCGAACAGCGGATGTTCGGGTGGCGGGGCGTTGAGCACGTCGATGTCGCGTGCTTGCTCCGACGCTTCACCGAGCAACCCCATGACACGGGCACTTTGCGCGTGGGCTGCGTACACCTTTGCCAACACATCGAGCGCCAGCTCGCGCGACAGATGCCCGTCTTCCACGATGGCGACCAGGCAGAGAGCGGCTTCTTCCTGCTCCTGCTGCATCTGGAACAGCCGATCGAGTCCAGCCCGGACATCGGCTTCACGGCCGTCCGCGGCGGCCTGGATGACTTGCGAGGAGAGCTTTTGCAGCTCGTTCGCAAACAGCGAGATCGAGTTGGAGGTCATGGTCGATTCGGTGCAGGCTTTCAGTGCGGATGAGGGAGGGCGGCTATGCTGCCACATTCGCCTGGTGCCGCTGCGGAAACATCATAGAATCAGCCGCTGGCGGACCTGCGAGGTGCATGTGAAATCGATTCTTCTGGTTGCTCTGGGTGGGGCCATCGGCTCCATCACGAGGTTCAAGCTGTCGGGCTGGGTGTTGCATCATGCGGCCAACTGGCGGTTTCCGATCGGCACGTTCGTCGTCAACGTGATCGGTTGTTTCATCGCCGGGTTGCTGGCGGGCATGGCGGTCAAGCAGGATGTGTTCTCGCCGGAAGCACGGGTGTTCCTGTTCACCGGCATGCTCGGCGGCTTCACCACGTTTTCGGCGTTCGGGCTGGAGACGCTGTTGTTGTTCAAGCGGGGCGAAGCGGGCGTGGCGATCGCGAACGCGGTGGTCAGCGTTGCGGTCGGTTTGATCGTCGCGTGGGTGGGTTACGGACTGAGCGCGCGGAGCGCCTGAATATCTATCGAGCGGAGTAGTGATGAAATTCATTTCGTGCACACTTTCGGCGCACGGTGAGGCGATTCTCGACATCCTCAACGAGCAGATCCGCACCTCGACCGCCGTGTACGAATACACGCCACGGACGATGGACTGGATGAGCGCGTGGTTCAAAGCCAAGGAGTCGAAGGGCTATCCAATCATCGGCGTGGAGAGCGACACGGGCGCGCTGATGGGCTATTCGACGTATGGCGTGTTTCGCGACCGC
>CAMLEO010000096.1 GCA_946478975.1 uncultured Steroidobacter sp. | reverse complement strand
TATATCCCACTTGTGTCATCGGCGTGCGCATCAAACCCTGGGCGGCGCTCAGCTGTGTGAAGCTGGGAACACTGCTGCTCGACGCCAATCCCGAACAGGTGTGCGACTACTCCCCCATCCTTGCCATCTGACGCACGCAAAGGAGCGTGGCGATGCTGCGATACCTCGGGATCGTGTGGAACGATGCGAACCCTCAGCAGCGCGAGACCGCGCAGCTGATCGGCTCGCGACTGCAGAAGCTCTATCCGGCGTGGCATCGCGACCTGTCGGCGCCGGGCCTGCAGGTGTTTTGCACCGGCACGACGCGGGAGCTGGCACGCGTGCATCGCCTGCCGGGCAATGCCGGCGTCGTGATCGGCACCGTGTTCGCTCGCAATCGTGAGCTGCTGTCGGATGAACCGAACGCGCCGCTCAGCTTCGGCCCCAACGAAACATCGGCGATCGTTCGCAGCGAAGGCCGCTGGCTGATCGAGAATGCCTGGGGCGATTACGTCGCCTTCGGACACAACGCCGCCGACCAGAAGAAATGGGTGCTCAAGGATCCGACCGGCTACCTGCCCTGCTTCCGCACCGTGTTTCGCGACGTCACGATTGTGTTCTCGCGCATCGGCGACTGCATGGATCTGCAACTGCAGCGCTTCACGATCAATGACGCTTTCCTGCATGCGCATCTGGTTGCAGGCGGCGGCCTGCAGGAACTGCCGCCGCTCAAAGAAGTGCTCGCCGTTCGACGCGGCGAATGCATCGAGTTCAAGCGAGGCAACGGCCCGTACGGCACGCGAAAGTTATATTGGGAACCGCTCAAGTTCACGGATTGCGATCAGCTGCTGGAAGAGCCCGAACACGCGGCACGCGCGTTGCGCAGTACCGTGCAATCGGCGATCAGCAGCTGGGTCAAAGCGCACCCGTCGCTGCTGCTGCGGCTGTCCGGCGGATTGGATTCTTCCATCGTCGCGGGCTGTCTCGGCAAAGCGCCGAACAAATCGCGCTTTGTCGCCTACACATATTTCACGCCGAACGGCCGGTCAGACGAACGCCCATGGGCGCGAATGGCGGCAGAGCGAGCACGCTGTGAGCACATCGAATATGCAGTCTCGCCCGCGGAGATGGATCTTCGCATGGCGCTGTACATGGACGCATCGCCTGAACCCTCGCCGCTGCTCAGCTTCCTGCAGCGAACGACGGTCGAGCAAACATTAGCCTCGAACGCTGGCGCCAGCGCAGTGTTCAACGGCGACGGCGGCGACTCGGGCTTCTGCAGCGACTCGATCGCTTATGCCGTGCCCGAATATTTGCAGAATCACGGGCTGCGACCCGGCGCGTTCCGGCTCGCCTCACAAGTGGCGCTGCTCACCGAGCGCTCCAGCTGGAGCGTGTTGATCAACGCGCTCCGGCGCCTGTCGAAAGGCGAACAAGCGATGCCGCGCGAGCGCATCCTTGCTGCGAGCCGGCTCGTCAATGCCGACATCAAAGAAGCATTTCGTGTCAGCACCGGCCTGTCGCATCCCTGGTTCAAGAACGAACGCCACGTGCCCTGGGACAAGCTGCGACGCTTGGGAATGTTGGTCTCGGTGCCCGAGTACTACAACGTGAGCGCGTCCAAAGATGCGCTCGTGCCCGAGATCGTTTCACCGCTGTATGCGCAGCCGGTCACCGAGTTGCTGCTGCGAATTCCGATCTACACGCACTTCCATGACGGTCGAGATCGCGGCCTTGCACGCAAGGCGTTCGCTCACGACGTGCCGGAGCCGATCCTGCGTCGGCTGTGGAAAGATCGCGCTCCCGGCTTCCACGACGAGTTGCTGGAGCGCCAGCGCACGTTCCTGCAGGAAACATTGCTGGAAGGCTCGCTGGTGAAAAGCGGCATGCTCGATCGGGCGCTGCTGGAGGAAGCGTTGTCGGCGAGTCCCAGCCGCAGCCAGGTGTATCCCGGCGAGATCTTCCGTCACCTGGATACAGAGCTGTGGGCACGCCATTGGCTGCCGGGCTCGTCGAGACGCCAGGGACTAGAAGCCTTTGGATAACTTCAGGTAGCCGAATCGCCCGGCCAGATCGCCCTGCGAGGAATCGAAGCCGATCGCATAACCGATTTCAGCGAACGGCGGCTGCTCGTCGAACACGTTCTTGACGCCGATCTGCAGCTTGAGGTCGTCCCACAGCTTGCCCGGCGGCAGCAGTCGATCCATGGCGAACGTGCCTTGCAGATCCACCAGCGTGCGTGCAGGCAATCTGCGATCCGTGACTCCGGTGGCGTTCGCATCCATGTACGGCGGGCGCCAGTCGATTGTCGTGGACAATCCCAATCCGCCTCTCTCCCATGCGAGCGAGCTCACAACACGCCAGCGGGGAATCGATCCTGACGTGTGCGCGATGGCAACTCGATCGATCGGCGCCTGGCCGGGAATATCGACCGCAGTGAATTCGTTCACCCAAGTCGCAGACACGCGCGGAGTGATTGTTCCTAATGAAGTGGCCCAGTCGTAACTGGCTTCGACATCGATGCCGCTAGTTGTTAGGCGGCCAAAGTTCATTCTGGAAACATCCAGCTGCAACAGCTGACCGGGACGGCCCGCCGCGACATCCGCTGGCGTCGGCTCGGCGCGCAGTATGCGATCGCTGAAGAGCTCCTGGTTCGCCAGCACCTGCGAGAAGTGCAGCATCGTGACGCGATGATTGGTATGGATTTTCCAGTAATTGCCCAGCAGCCGCATCCCCGGCACGGCGCTCGGCGTGAGCACGAAGCCTGCCGTCATGGAATCGGCTTCGATCGGCTGCAGATCCGGATTGCCACCACCGATCAGCGCCACGGTGGTCAGCTGGTTGTTACGAGCCGGATCGCTCACCGGAACGTTGGCTGCCGTGAGCCGCGGCGAGTGCAGCTCATATAGCGAAGGCGGACGGAAGCTCGTGCCGTACGAACCCCGCAGCAGCAGTTCCGGAACCGGCCGCCACATCAGTCCGAGCTGAGGATTGACGGTGCTGCCAAAGTCGCTGTAATCGTCCAGGCGCGCAGCCACGGTCATCGCGAGCACATCGCCTTTTTGATAAGGCGTGCTGCTCATCAACGGCACGCTCAGCTCGGCGAACGCGGCATTCACGTGACGACCGTCGTCGACGGCCTGCGTGAGATCGCCATAGATCACCGACTCATCGCGCCATTCGCCGCCCAACACCGCATCGAGCGATCCTGCCGGTAGATCAAACATCGAGCCGCGCATGAATGCCGACAGCTGCCGGCCGCGAGAGAAATGATGTTGAACGTTAGGTGTGACCAGCGACGCCAGCAATTCCGGACTGCCAGCCGGACCGTCGACGAAAGGATTCAATGCTCGCGCCGGATCGGTTGCTGCCAAAGCAGCGGCGACTCGCGCAGCGCTCACTTGATTGGTGGCATACGCATCGTCTGTTTCACTGCTCGCGGTGGCGGCAATCTCCCATTCCCATTTCGATCCCAACGATCCGCGCACTCCACCCACACCGCGCGCCAGTTCCAAGCCGTGCACGAACTGACGCGTCGGTATGCCTTCTAACAACATATCGACGACCACCGGCTGGCCGAATGGATTGAAAGGATTGGTCACCGGCACCGTCGCGCCCTGCACTGAATACATCTCATCCTGCGACACCGTATCCCGGTTCGTGTAGAGAACCTGCGCAAACGCGGTGAGATCCGATGAGAGATCGTACTCGGCGAACGCGGCGGCGCTGCGTTGATGCGCCTCAGGCAGAACCGATTCAGTACTCAAGGTGCTCGTTCGATTGCGTACGCCGGCCGTCGCTGCAAAGTCCGCAGGCGTCAAGCCGATTCCGGTGCTGCCTTCGGGAATGCTCGCGAAGGATGACGACAGTCCCGGAAGATTCTTGCCGGTCGACGAACGGATCGTGCCGGGCGTGCCCGCCATGGATCGATAATCCGTGCCGCCGTAACGAGTGTAATCCTGATCGCTCCAACGGCCGCGCTGCGTGCCGAGCAGGAAGTCCTGCTGGAAATAATCGAGGATCAGCGAGGAGCGCAGCCGGTCCGTTTCATAGCCCGCGCTGAGCGAGCTGCGCAATGTATCGCCACCGCCGTCGACGCCCCCGAACTGCACATCGAGGACCGGCTGCGGAATTTGTTTTTTGGTGACGACGTTGATGACGCCGCCCATCGCATCGGCACCGTAAATCGCGGAGGCGGAATCGGACAACACTTCGATTCGCTCCACGGCCGCGAGCGGAATCGTGTTCAGGTCGAACGCATTGAGCACGAGGCTGTTCGACGTCGGCACCACGCGCCGACCGTTGATCAGGATCAACGTCGTGTCCACACCGATGCCGCGCATCTGCGCGTACTCCGCACCGCTTTGGTAGTAATGCTGCGCGCGTGTGAACGGCTGTTGTGGCGTGTAACGCAGGACGTCCTGAACGGTGGCGGCGCCGAGGCGTTGGAATGTTTCTTTGGTGAAGACCTGCACCGGCGCGGGACCTTCGCCGCTGCGCTCGATGCGCGAGCCGGTCACGATCACCTCGTCGAGTTGCTCGCGCCAGAGCGCTTGATCGACAGATGCTGCGCCGGGCGCGCCAGCGTCGGCTAAAGCTTCCGGCGCCGGAGTGCTTTGATCGCGCAGGTTCGGCTTGCTGTCGGCCTGTTTCGTTTGATCCTTTTCGGAAGGCGTGACGCCGTTGCGTGGCCCGGCGAGTAACGAAGGCGCCATCACCACCAGCGAGCGGTCGTTGGTGCGCTGATAGGCCAGCCCGCTCTTGGAGAGCAATCGATTCAGCGCAGCTTCAGCGGTGTATTTGCCTCGCAGCGGGCCGACCAGCATTGTTTGATCGGTCTGCGCGTCCGGCCAGAAGCTCACCAGCAATCCGGTTTGCGTGGTGAATTCCTTGAGCGCCTCGATGATGGGCAGCTCAGGGATATCGAACACGTAGACTTGCGCGGCCGAGATCTTGGTCTGCGCCCACAGTGGCCAGGCCAGGCACAGCATGACGGACGCAACCAGTCCGGCGATGACCTGCTTTACGACCATCGTTCCCCAGCAAATTCCTTTTTAACTCGGGCCGTTTAAAACTGCGGGCGACCCCGCCGCTGATGTACCGCGACTCTATATCAGAGTGCTGCGACGCGCTCCCGCTTTCTTGCTTAGGGCGCCGCCGGAGTCGGCGCGGTTGTCAGCAAGATAACGGCAAATTCAGATGGGACCGTTGACCGGCGCGGGCTGGGTGCGGGGCGGAGTGTTGGCCTGGGGATTGAGCTCGACGCGCAGCACCTCGGGATCGTCGCGCACGATCGTGATGTCCGAGCTCACGGCCAGCGCGGCAACAAACGATTCAGGATCGGTCGCGCTGCCCCGAAAGAACGCGAGGCGCCGTTCTGCGACCGAGGCATCGACGATCACGATCTTGACCCGGTTGCGCCGATTGAACTCGTTCGCAACCTCCGCGATCGTCTTGTCTTCATAGGTGACCCAACCGCTGGCCCAGGCCACTTCGTAATCGACATTGACCTTCTGTTTCGCAAGCGGCTGCGTTTGGTTGGCTTTGGTCACCGAAACCTGCTCGCCCGCCGTCAACGAGGAGCCACCGGTGGCACTGGCAAGCTGTGCGGGAGACTGAGTCACCGCACCACGCACCTCGTCGCGACCATCGCGATAGAGCGCAACCGTGCCTTCGGTGACGGCGACGACATCCTCGCCACCGTGCTGTGCCACTCGGAACTCCGTGCCCACTGCGAGCACGCCGACCATCTCCGATTTCACGAAAAAGGGCCGCGACGGATCTTTGGCCACATCGAACATCGCTTCGCCCTTGAGCAGGCGAACCGAACGATGGTCGTCGCCAAAGGACAGGCGCAGACGTGAGCCGGGACCGATGCGAACGACGGTGCCGTCGGTCAGCGTGGCGATACGCCACTCGCCCAGCTCAGTCTCCAGGGTGCGATCCAGCCAGGCAACCTTGACGATAAAGCCCAGTAGAAGAGACACCGCAACGCAGGCCACTGCGGCGGCGACCTTCCAGGTAGTGGTGCTGCGGACTCGCGATTGATTCGGACGGGACGATGGCGGCGGCGGCAGTCCGCGCGGCGTGAGCTCGACCACATTCGAGTCGGCCTGCCCCGGCGGGCCCGACGGCCGATTCTCGAGCTTCGCGGCGCGCAGCACGGTGTAGACCTGCTGAATGCGCAGCAGCTCGGCGATGTGAGCCGGCGACTCCTTCAGCCATTTCACGTTGCGCTCTCGGTGGCGGACCGTCAAACGGTCGTCGCGCAAACGAATGAACCACTCAGCTGCTTCGTCGCTCAGGGCCTGGCGTGCGCTGTCGTGAGCGCTCCCTTTCAGGTCCGCATCTTCATCGTCAGGGGGAAACGTCACAGATCCTCCAGTCGCAATTGCATGCGCAAAGTACTGTAGGCACGTGTGAGATCCCGCAACACGATGCGATACGTCAGCCCTCGCTGCTGAGCAATCTGCTTGTAAGTCAGCCCTTCGTTCACGTGTAACAGCAAAACCTCTCGTTGCCGTGGCGGCAGCCGGTCGACCGCGGCCTGCACGTATTCGGTCGCCCGCGAGCGCGCAAACGCGTTCTCCGGCTCGTCGCCGGCTTCGATCTGCAACTCTTCCAGCCAGCTGTCGTCATGCGGCTTGCGGACCCGGGACCGCTCGCGCCATTCGTTGGCGACGTTGGCCGCGATCCTAAACAAATAACCCTGCGGATTGTCGACCGCAATGTCGTCGCTGTAACGCAGGAGCCGGAGAAAAACCTCCTGCGCCAGGTCGTCGATGTCGCCCGGTGGCACCGAGGCCCGGTTCCGCAGCCAGCTGCGAATGGGCTTGCGCCACTTGCCGAACCACTCGATCAGCCGACCATCCCGCCCCGCTTTGGGGGACCCTTCCTTGGCACAATGAGCCTCGTTTTCGCCATGTTCGTCCTGCCTGGACGAACTCCAACGATCACTGCCTGGCGACTGCTGCTTTTGGCGTTCGATCACTTATGCCCTGGACGTAATGGAGGGAGACAGCTTTGCCCTCGCCTAGAAGACTGGCTCAGCGCAGCGGGTGATCCCCGTGGAATTGCTTGTCATGCAAAGAGATGAAGCAAAATAAAGAGATTAAGTTGAATACCGTTAATGCCCCGCAGGGCAACCCTTAGGCGCCGCACACTTCCTGCAGCTCAGCGCCGCTGCAGCCGGAGCACGGTTCCGCCGGCGACGCCTTCACGATACGGATACTCGGCATAGATCTGGTTCACCTTGTGGACGAAGTCCTCGGGTTCGCTGGGCCGGAAGCTCAGCGAGCTGATGCGCATGCGGCACACCTGCGGATCGTCGACTACGATCTCCACGTCGTGACGCTGGTTCAGCTGCTGGATGATCTCGCACACCATTTCGCCGTGCGGCTCGTACCAGTTGCGCACCCACATCACTTCGCGCTCGGCGTCGACCATCACCGGGCCACGCACCTCAGCGGACGACATCACTACCTGCTGATTCGCGGTCAACGTGGCAGTTGGTTGCATCGAGTCCGGCGCCCGTCGCGGCGTCACGCCGACCCGGCCCTCGCGCACGGTGATCACAACCGAGTTGCCCTTGTAGGCAACCAGGAATTCCGTGCCGAGCACGCGAACGTTGCCGAATTCAGTGGTGATGACGAATGGATGCGCCGGATCCGGCGCCACATCGAAGTAAGCTTCGCCGCGTTTGAATGTGACGTAGCGCTGCCGGTCGTCGCGATGAAACGCGAGCTCGGTCCTGGGGCCGGCATAAATCACCGAGCCGTCGTCCATGAGTTTTTTGTCCCACGCGCCGACCGTAGTGACGATCACTGCCTCAGGCGCTGCCGGAGCGACTGCTTTGTCGATCATCACCAGCCCGATCGCCAGGCCCGCCGCCACCGCGGCCGCTGCGATCTTCCAACCGAGATGACGTTTGCGCTTGGGCGGCGGTGGCTCGCGCACGCGCGGCCGGGTCATGGGCGCGTACGATTCGAAGTCGATGACATTATCGGGGCGCCACACCGGTTCGTTTCTCAGCGGCGCCAGATGTAACAACGCGTCGACGAGACACACGCGCCCCATCTCGGTCTGATGCAACGGCGATTGCATCCACACGCCATACTCACGACGCTGCGCGTCGTCCAGATCTCCAGCCTTGAGGCGCTGATTCCACTCCGCTGCTTCGTGGATCGTTCGTAGCAGCGCTTCTGGTATCCGGCTCATGTTCCTTATTCCCGGTGATGAGGCCTCCTGGCGTTAGCGACGCAGTTCTTCGGCGCTCAACTCCAAACGCAGCTGACTGTAAGCATGGGCCAGGTCGCGCAACACGACTTCCTCGTCCATGCCGAGGCGCGCCGCGATTTCCCAATACGTCAGCCCGTTGTTCACGTGCAGGAGCAGGACCTGTCGCTGTTGCGCGGGAAGCTGCTCGACGCTCTTCCTGAGCTGTCTCGCTGCCAGGGTTTGTGAGATCAGTTCCTCAGCGGCGCTCACGCGCTCCGAAGAAACATTGTGGACCGCGCTGTGCAGCCAGTGAGTCCACGTGCGTGGTTGAGCTCGTTGCGCGACGTTGCGAGTTGCATCGTTCGCATCAGCATGGCCGAGCCAGCTGAAGAGCCAACTCATGCGGCCAGCGATTTCATATGACATGGAGTCCCCCCCTGCCCCAGTTTAGATCGGGCGAGTTCTACGGATCATCCCTGTTTGATTCCGGCGTGCAGATAAGGAAATGCCGCGATGTGCGGCACGCGGCGATGAATTCACTCAGCCATGAGTCGAATGCTTTGCGCATTCTCATACGCCATTTGCACATCCGGCCGTGCGCCTAACATTAATGCAAATGTTTCTGGATCGTCTAGTCGCACTGTGGTGAAAGGCATGGTGATCTCACCAACGGATGGATCAGCAAGTACCACTTGAATGCGATTGCGACGATTGAATTCGGCGACTGCTTGTTTCACTTTTTCGCCGCGGAATTCGTAGTAGCCGGAGGCCCATTGCAACTCACGATCGGCATCGACTTCTTTCACCGGCTGTACATTGTCACCTGACAAAGTCAGTTGCTGATTCGCGACGAGATCGGCGATCGCGTCCGTGCCATGAACCAGCAAGCGACCCTGATTTGGCTTGCTGACTGCGACCTTACCGTGAGCAACCGTGACCACGGCGGTGCCCGCATCCACCAGCGATACGCCGAACTCAGTACCGACCGCGCGCACGTCTCCAACCTGCGTCGTAACGATGAAAGGACGCAGCGGATCCTTCGCCACTTCGAACACGGCCTCACCTCTGCTGAGCATCACCGTGCGCTGTTGGTCCGACAAGTACCAACGAATTTGAGTATTGGGTCCAACGCGCAACACGCTGCCGTCGGCGAGCATGGTTTGATCCCATTCGCCCGCATCGGTGACCAGTCGTTGATCGAAGTACGCGGTCTTGGCGACATAAGCGATGACCAGCGTGAACGCGATTCCGGCAACCGCCGCTGCGATTCGCCACATCGGCGAACGTCGTGGCGGCTCCTGGCGATAGGGCGTCACCGCGCCGCGCGGCGCGAATTGAATGATCTTGCTTTCCGGATCGAGCTCCGGCGTGACGCGATTGTTCAGCTTCGCTTTGCGTCCGTAGCCGTGATAGCGATAGATGTCGAGCAGCGCTTCGACGTGACGCCCTGAGGCCTTGAGCCACGCGAGGTACTCGCGGCGCTCGCGAAGCGAAAGATCGTTCGCAACCAGGCGCACGAACCAAGCCGCTGCCTGTTCGCTCAGAAGCGCGTCGATCTGGTTGTCGCTGCTTTGTTCCATGACAGCCTTAGAGGTTGTCCGCTTTGAGCTGCATGCGCAGCGCGCCGTAAGCGTGCGTCAGGTCTCGCAACACGATTCGATACGTGATGCCCAAGCGGTCCGCGATCTGTTTGTAAGTCAGTCCCTCGTTGACGTGTAACAGCAGCACATCCCTTTGTCGCTTCGGCAGCGTGTTCACCGCCGCCTGCATATGTTTACTCACGCGCGCCTGAAAGCCGGCTTGCTCGGATTGTTCGGTCGGATCGATCTGCAGTTGATCGATCCAGCTGCGATCGTTCGGCGCGCGCGGCAGAGAACGCTCGCGCCACTCGGTGGCGACGTTCGCGGCGATCCGAAACAGATAACCCTGGGGATTGTCCAGCGCGGTGTCGTCGCTGTAGCGGCGCAGGCGATCGAACACCTCCTGCGCGAGATCGTCCACGCCGCTCTTGGGCGCCGTGTCGCGCGAAGTGAACCAGCTGCGAATGGGGTTGCCCCAACGGCCGAACTTGATCACAACTCTTCCCTATTGATTCGATGCGCAGCACTGCCTGCCACGCAACTCCCACCTTAGGGTGCCGGCCTTCGATGTGAAATCTGGATGAGGCCGATCCCGCTATAGACACCCGCAGGCGCGAGTGTGCCTCGATCGGCATGAGTCCGTCATTAGGTACTCACCAGAAGCGGAGCAAATCGACCTTCCGGAGGTTCGGCACCTCCGGAAGGCGGAATTTTGCTATTTATTTTCGGCAAGAAACGGCCGAAACAGCAGCTCTTTGCAGATGGCCGAGACCATCTCGCGCCGGCGCACGTGGTACGCGCTCAGTGCGGCGAGCAGCTGATCGCGATTGTTCTCGCTGTAGAGTTGTCGTAGCCGCGACAGTTCTTCCACCGCATCGCCGATGATCTCGCCCTCGATCATGCGGGCGTGATGCAGGCGGTCGTTGAAGTTGCGGATGATGTCGGTCAGCTCGCCGATGCCCGAGCGTGTCGCGATCCGCACGAACAGATCGTCGGCGGTGCGCGTCAGTTGCTCGGGGCTGTCAGACAAAGGAATGGAAGCAAAGATCTTGCTCGGCGCCTTGATCTCTTCTTCGGCCACCGTCGCCGGCGTCCATTCCCGCAACGCTGCGTCGAGCAGCGTCTGATTGAGCGTGTACAGCCCGCGCAATTCTTCTTCCGAAGCCGTCTTCGCGAAAAAGCCTCGCTTGGGAGCGAACACGATCAACCGTTCCGCCGCCAGCCGCGTGAGCGCCTCACGCACCGGCGTCGTGCTCACGCCGAGTTCCTCCGCCAGCGTACCGATCTGCAACAGCTGCCCCGGCGCCAGCGTGTGCGCCAGCAACAGCGATTTGATGCGATCGTAGATTCCCTCCACGGCGTGATCGCTGCTGGCTTTGCGACCGCCCTCGTCACGTTTCAACACAAAGATTCGCTTGCTTGGATCCGTCGAGAGCATGGTGCGCCCTCCGTAGTTAACCTGAAAAAATGCAACCCTTCGACTCGCAACATCCGTCGATGTCGTTACCCCACACCCCCCTCAACCCCAGCAGCGCGATTCTGGTAATGCGCTTGCAATTCCAATGCGACGCCCGGCGGGATCGCGTCGATCGCCGGCAGCGTGTGTGACTCGGTCTCGAACAGCACCGCAGGATCCTGCCCTTCGTAGCCGCCGAGATTCGGCCGATGAATGCGATACCCCAGCAGGTCGCGGATCGGCTTGGAAAAACCGCTCGCGACGCGCGGCGGATAGGTGAGAAACGCGTTCTCGTACTGCTTCAGCCATCCCAGGCTGTAGCTCAAGATCAACCCGCTGCGCGGTGCGATGCTGAGATTCGCTCCGCCACAATGTGTGACCGATCCGAGATAGACGAGTGCCGAGCCGCGCGGCATTTCCGCGATCACTGCATCCGCATCCGTGACATCGCGCGAGAGCGAGGCGTACTGACTGCGTGGCCACAGCCGTGTCGCTCCGTTCTCGGCAGTGAAATCCGACAGCGCCCACATCACATTGACGAGGTACTCCGCTCGACCTTTCGCGCACGGCCACATCTCTTCGTCGCGATGGGGCACCTGCTGGCGCTCGCCGGGGTGAATGCGAATGCCTTGAGAGAGATTGAGCTGATACCAGTCACAGTGCGGTCCCAGCACATCCTCCATGATTGCCAATATCAGCTCATTCAAAACCAGCTCGTGACTTGCGCGGGATTTCAGCAGCACCGCGCCGAAACGCGTCGTGTTCCATCCATAGAAATCGCCGCGACAGCGCGGCGTAGCTGCGAACCATGGCTCGAGCTCACGACCGACACGCTCGATGACATCGTCGTCCGCCAGCCGCTCGATGATGAAGTATCCGTGCGCGCGCAGCTTGTCGAGATACATTCCTTTCTCTGCAAGCAACGATCGGGATGCGCGCGGCGCCGTTCCCTGGCTGCTGCGGCTGACGTTATACATCAATTCATACTCCTCATCGTGCGATCGGATGATGAAAGTTTCTTTACGCCGCGATCTTTACCGCCGGTAAAGGAAAGCGTGTCACCGGCCCGTGAATGCCGAGTCGGCCGCGCGTCGCGCGCAACCCTTCCGGCGTTATTGACGCGGCAACGGCAGTGATCTCGTCATCGCCGTCCGGCAACGTCGGTCCCAATCGCGCGGCGCTCCATCCGCATTGCATGGCCAGCGGCAACAGTGCCGCGTTGGCAACGAACGTCACTTGTTCCACTCCATAAAGCAGCGCGGTCTCCATCACGCCGCACGCCATCTCCCACAACAGCTCAACCCGCTTGCGACGACTCTCGATGCGCGGGCTCACGCAGAAGCGCGACACTTCCCAGATCGAAGGCCCGCTCGGAACCTTCCCGCCGCACGCGGCAACAAACAAATCCGCCATCAGGTGCGCACGCTCGGTCGGCAGCAGGCGCGCCGAGGCGATCACTTCGTGGCCGCTCGACTTGGCGATGAGATACGTCGTGCCTTCGCCATCGTAGCCATCCATCTCCAGATCGCCGTTCACCGGCACCCTCCAGCCGTAACCGTCCACGAACACCGCCTTGCGCTGCCGATGCATCTCAACCAGCTCCGATTCGAACAGCGAGCGATTCTCCGCGTTGATGATCAGGATCATCGACAACCTCCACTCTTGGGTTGCCGAGAAGATGACGCACTTCCCAACGCTCTGGCATTGAGCCAATCGGCTCAAACGTGCTCGTGAGGGTCCGAAATCATGTTAGTAATTCGCGCTTTTTGTCCGCGATTTCACTGTCTCGCGGGACAGACGCGCCGGCTCCAGCTGCACCGGAGCACGGCCGTCGCGACGAACTACGTCGCCCAGGGAAATCTGTTGGCCGGCGAGCGCGTGCATGACCGCCTGCATGCGCGTTGCCACCTGCAAACGCCGCTTCGCGTTCTCCACATGGTTGTGAACGGTGCGCTCACTCAACCCGAGAATGCGCGACGACACCCAGTCGCTCTTGCCCTGCGCGGCCAGCTCCAGACATTGACGCTCACGTCGACTCAACGGCTGCTGAACGGGCGGCGGATCTTTTTCCTGCGCGTCCTTGCTGGCCGTGTCATACAAATAAAACGCCATCAACTGCACGGCCAGGTAGGCCGCAGGTTCGAGCGATTCCGAATCCGGCACCACTGAGCACGAAGCACGAAAGTCGCGGGGCGCGTCGACCGAATGAATCGGGACGGTGTAACCGCGCGTCAGCCCGTAGCGACGCGCCTCATGAAACATTTCCTGCTGCGGCGGGGACAGCTCGTCCTGGAAGGCCTGCGTGTCCCAGAAGAACGGCGCCAGCGAGCGGCTGGCATGCAGGAACACCGGGTCGATCTCGAACAGCTCCAGCTCGCTGAACAGCTGCGCCCACTCTTTCGGATACGAATGCAGCATCACCGCGCGCCGTGGCGGCTTGAGCGGGTCGACGTGGGAGCAGCACGCGAAATGGCGAAAGCCCAGCGCTTCAGTACTGCGCTGAAACGCCTGCGCGAGCACGCCGACGGATGCACCCGCCTGGCATTGCTCGATAAAACCCTGCGCCACCTCGAACTGATTCATGGCCGATTCCCTCAACCACAACCCGCTTATGGACGTCGTAAATCCTTTTTGGCCGGCGCTCGTGCTTCCTTCGCACGAAGGCCGGACCATCGACGTCGCCTGTATTGCGGCATCCACCGCGTCATGCCCGCAATGTGCTTTAGGGCATCCCAACTGATACGCAGCGATGCAGACCCGACAAAAAACTAACAGACCCAGTAGTTATGCATCGGCGAAGTAACGGCAAATTCGGAAAATGCCTAGAGATAAGATTGTCTGCTTAACCGGTCTGGGTGCTTCTTAGTAGTATTTCTATGACGCGGGTTGGTCTCAACGCACCGCGAGCACAATCTTCCCTCGGTGTGCGCTGCTCTCCATATACGCATGCGCATCAGTGGCACCATCCAGCGGAAATACTTTATCGACTACAGGCCTGATTGCGCCACGCGCAAGCAATGGCCACACCGATTCGAGCAGCTGGGCTTTGATCGCGCGCTTGAAAGCCACGTCGCGTGGACGAAGCGCCGACCCAGTCACCACCAGGCGACGCTGCAGAATGCGCAGCAGATCGAGCTCACCCTTGCTGCCGGATTGAGTTGCGATGATCACGAGGCGCCCGTCCGGCGCGAGACAGGCGATGTTCTTGGACAAATAGCTGCCACCGACCATGTCCAGCAGCACGTCGACGCCGCGCTTGCCGGTCTCTTCGGCGATGACCTGCACGAAGTCTTCGTTTTTATAGTTGATCGCGCGCCTGGCACCGAGCTGTTCGCAGAAGCGGCACTTATCATCCGTGCCCGCGGTCGCGAATACCGTATAACCCAAAGCCGCCGCAAGCTGGATCGCCGCAACGCCGATGCCGCTCGATCCACCATGCACGAAGAATGTTTCTCCGGGCTGCAGGCGCCCGAACACGAATACATTGCTCCACACGGTGAAATACGCTTCGGGCAGCGATGCGGCCTCGATCAAGCTGAGCCCCGCGGGAATCGGCAGCACCTGCCCTTCGTCGACGGTGCAGTACTCGGCGTAGCCGCCACCCTGCAACAGCGCGCAGACCTGATTTCCGACTTTGAATTCGCGGACTGCAGAGCCGACGGCGGCGATCACACCAGCAGCTTCCAAGCCGGGATGACTCGGTGCGCCGGGCGGCGGCGGGTAGTGACCTTTGCGTTGTAGAACGTCAGCGCGGTTGACGCCCGCCGCGGCGATCTCGATCAAGACTTCCGTGTCTTTGGGAACAGGCGTCGGTCGCTGTGCAACGACCAACGCCGCAGGTCCGCCCGGTTGGGGAACATCGATAATCTTCACTCGCCACGCTCCTCCCGAGGGGAAGAACGGTTAGTTCTTGACCCCTTCGGTTCGCAAACCCGCCAGACCGTCGAGATCCAACGATTTCACCGCCTCGCGCAGCTCATCCACGCTGCCCGCAGCGCCCTGGACTTTCACCGTGAAACGATCGCCGACGACCACCGAATATTCGCCGCTCGAATCGTTGTTGTCCCATTCTTCATGAATCAGCTGGCCGTCGTCGCGAAAAGTTTTTTCGTAGCGGCCGTTCTCTTCCTTCTCACCTTCCATGCCGGCCCAGCCCGCGAGGCCGAGCAGGCCCTTGGCTGTGCCGGCGTCGGTGATCTCCAGGCGCAGTTCGCGACCCGAATCGTTCGAATACGTGGCATTGGCCTGCGAGATCTGAATGCCCATCGCGGCATTGCGTTCCGCCGAGATGCTCGAGCGCGACAGGCCGCCGAGCTGATCGGGCACGAACTTCTTCAAACGATCCGGCGCCAGCGATTCCACCTGCTGGCCGCCGCTCAACGCGGCACCCATCATCGTCTTGAGCGCATCCTGCTGCGCGGACTGGTCGCCGGACTGCTGCGCCTGTTCGAGCTTTTTGCTCGCGGCTTCGACGTTCTTGCTCCACTGCTCCAGCTTGCCCATCGAGCTGTCTTTGTCGAAGGTCACATCGCCGGACGACGGAGAGGAGGAGCTGAACGTCGAACCGTGCATCATGCTGCCAACGCCGATGACGCTGCCCATCACCGCCCCGATGATGAAGTAGAGCACGATCGCAATGATGACGATGACTGCAGTGTAGCCGCCGGCCTTGTCCTGCGGGCACTTCATCGTGTGCGGCAGGCCGAGATACAACAGATAAATGCTGTAGACGCCGCCGGCGATCATGATGAGCCAGCCGATGCCCGGCACGATCTGCCCCGCGGCCGCAACCCAGCTCGCGGTGGAGGCGAACGCCATCGCCTTCAGCGCTTGAATACTATCCTTCTGGCCGCCGAACGTCGGCGCAAGACCGTTGATGATCAGCGCCGTTACATACACCGAGACCAGCGACAGCACGTAACCCAGCACCATGTAGGTGAGGCCCGCGCCCATTGCGACCCGGAACGTGCCGGCAAACATCATCGAGGTGCCGATGATGCTCATCTTCAGGAAGCCGAAGACGGCGGGGATCGCGGCGAGCGGGACGATGTACCCCTTGTACAGATCGGCCACCGTGGTCGGCTCGGTCGCCGCCACCGACCATTCGGTTTTCGGGGTCAGCAGCATGGCTTTGGCGCGAGCCACGAGTTTATTGAGATCCAAAGGGATACTCCTGGTCATCTTGGAAAAGGGGAATATGAACGCGGCGGATGCCGGGCGTCCCTGTCTTGCTCTTCTCCCTGTTGGTCCTCGCCTGTTTATGGTCTCAGGGGAGCGCAGCCGCACATAGATATGTATGCCAGAAGCGGGCCGGCGGCAGCACTGAACTAAAGGGTCAGCGCCCGCTCGCGATAGCGGCAATATGCGTTGGCAAGCTCCATTTGCCGAGGCGTTGCGCACACCGGCTCGAAGATGGCCGGCGAAGCTATCAACACGCACAGGCACTTAGCGCGCGAGACCGCGACATTGAGTCTATTCAGGCTGTACAGGAACTCCATACCGCGAGGCGCGTCCGCATGCGAGGAAGTCGTCACCGAGTAGATGACGATCGCCGCTTCCTGCCCCTGAAACTTGTCAACCGTGCCGACACGCGCGCCCGGCAGCCGACGCTGGACCTCGAACACCTGCGAGTTGTACGGCGCGATGATCAGAATGTCGTCGATGCCGACCGGCCGCTCGCGCCCATCGCGACCAACCCAGGTCGCTTGAGACGCGAGTATTTCATCAACCAACCGCTGTGTTTCACGCGCCTCTTCGACCGACGCGTTCTGATTGCCTTGGTGAACGACCGGCAGAAATCGCAATCCCGTGCCGGATACTCGGCTGGTCGAGATCACGCGCTGTCGCCCGAGATCGGCACGACAGTGCAACCGACTCGCGTAGAACAGCTCGGAAGTGAACTCGCAGATCTCCGGATGCAGACGCCAGGTTTCGTTTAGAAACAAACCCTGTTGCTCGTCAATCGTCGGCGCGCCCTTCAATATGTGATCGAGCGCGGACACCTCGGTGCCTTCGGGATGGCTGCCCTGGATCGGTTGCTCCAGCTGCTGAGGATCTCCGAGCAGCACCAGCGTTTTGCACGCCTGTGCCACAGCGAGCACATTCGCAAGCGACATCTGTGCTGCTTCATCGACAAACAAGGTGTCGACGACTTCGAAGGCATCGTTGCGCGACCACAGCCATGCGGTGCCCGCCCCCACCTGACACGATGTTCCTATTGCAGCCAGTGTTTTCTCGTTATCCGTTTCGAAGCGAATGCCCGGCACGTCGGGTGTGCGCTCGGACATCTTCTGAATACAACGGACCTCACCTGTCTCTACAACCTTGTCCAGCAGGTTGCGAATCACTTTGTGGCTATTGGCAGTGATGCCCACGGTCTTGTTAGCTTTCACGAGCGCACCGATCATTTGCGCAGCCGTGAATGTCTTGCCCGCGCCGGGCGGGCCCTGAATCGGCAGCACTCCACTGCGCAGGATCGGCGCGATCCGCACGGCCGCGTCGCTCGGGGATTCGCCAGACATGAGCAACGGCTGATGGCCCAATCGCGGCGGCAATCTCAACAGTAAATCTCTCGCCGCCTGATGAGGGCCGATGCCTTCGATGCCATGCTCGGCGACATAGGATCCAAGTCGCAGCAACGCATCGGCGAGCACCTCAGTGGACACGACATCGTGCGCAAACGCCGCGGTTGGATGAACATTCGACGTGTCGCCACGCTTCTTGATATCGATGGTTCGCTCATCGAGGGAGACGGCTTCCACCGCACCCAAACGTTGGCGGCCGTTGATGTGCAGACTCTCGCCGCCGCGCAGCTCCAACTCCTGCGGCGGAAATCGATAGCGATGAATCGGCGCCTTCGTCGTGCCACCCACCGTGGCAACAAACGTGAGACCCGCGATCGCACAGCGCTCGTCGAAATAATCTTCGGCCGGCAAGTCAGCCAGTCGAAAGAATTCCCAGTACGTCGACTTCAACTCGCGACGATGCCAGTCCAGCACATGAGCGAGAATCCAACGCGCCTGCTGTTCATTCGAACGCTGCTCGGGATCACTGGGCACATCGGCGGTCAGCCGCTCAACCAGCGCTGCAATCTGCCGCTGACGTTCGTCGATCTCCGCCGGTGGCTCTGGATTGCCTGCGGGCGGTCGCGAAAGGTGTTCGCCGCGCGCGATCAGCTTGGCACGCAGTTCTTCGAGCCAGTCCCGCAGTTTCAATGCCGACAAACAATCGTCCTGGTTGTAAGTGACGACGATATCCTTCAAGTCCTGCGTGATCTCGACGGCATTCCCCAGCTCCAGGCACGCCTGCAACCTGGCCAAGGCCGGCCTCACATCGGCGAGGCGCGCCTTGCGCTCGAAGCCATAGAACACTTCGAGATTCTTGATGGTGTAGCTCTCGACGCTCGCACGAATGCTCTGCTTCGCGATCGCATAGAGATCGATGAACAATCCGCCGCGGAGCATGCGATCGATCTCATCCTCGCGCGTTGCATACCGCCCCATCAGCCGCTTGAGCGCGCTCGGCTCGTAGGGCGCATAGTGATAAATGTGCAGGCCGGGATGTTTCGTCCACCGCTCCATGACGAAATTGACGAAGCGCTCGAACGCGCGTTTCTCCTCATCGCGATCGAACGCCCACTCTGCTGTGTAGCGCTGAACACCAGCGTCGTCGCGCCACACGTAGCCGAACAGATACTCCAACCCGACGTCGCCCACGAACGGATCGGCTTCCAGGTCCAGGAAAATGTCGCCCGACGAGGGCTCAGGCAGCCGTTGCAGACCGGCGCCTTCCATCGGCGGCAATGTTTCGAAGATCGCCGTCTTCGACAGCCGCCCTTCCAGCTGCACCCTCGCCTGCTCCCGACTGCGCTCGTACGATTGAGCGAGCCCGCGCTCCGGCTTCCAAGGCAACGGGACCGGCACGCACGCGAGCTTAGCGAGCGTCGTCACATCTCGCCTCGTCAGCTCCGCGATCTGAGTTCCGGAGATGCCAGCGACCAGGCTCAGATGATCATCGGCGCGACGCCTCGTCTCGCACTCCACGCGCCAGCGGCAAATGTCACAGTGTTCTCTGGGATCCGGATACGTGACGGCCGCGCCGTCGGTGGCAAGCGTTTGTTCCAACGCTCGGCGCACCTGGCGGTAATACGCCGCGTATGCCGCGGTTCGATAAGTAATCGGCTTGAAATTGGAACCCGGCGTGATGACGTACATGCACTCCGGTGCTCGACCCTGAACTTTCGCTAACAAGTCCGAGTACAGGCACAGCTGCAGAACTGTGCCGCCCTTGGTTTCTCTGGCGAGCTTCGTGTCGGCGACCTCGTAGGACCAATCGCCGAGATCACTGTTCGCATCGACTCGAAGCAGCACATCGGCGCGACCGCTCCAAACTCCATCGAGAAATGCAGCCTGTACGATGACGTCCGCACCGGCGCGCATCGCCTGCAGCGTCTGCTCGACCGCGACGGGCGTGATCCCGACACCTTCGATCTCGACGATCTGGCGCCCCAACTCACGCAGATGCTGAACATACGCGCGCTCATGAGCCGCGCCACGTTCCCACAAAATCTCCAGGCTGGGATCCCACAGCTCGGGCTTGCCGCGAGCGCCGTGCGCCACCTGCAGATTCAACTGCGTCAGGTGATGACAATTCAGATGGCCGACGAGGTCCGAAGCGCTGAGCTGAAGATGAGGACCGACCTTGATCACGACACGCCACTGCACGTTGGGGGCCGCAATCTAACATCGCCGCCCCAGGCAGGAATCGGCGCCATTACGTAACGCATTCGAGCCATTCATGAAGGGCTCAGGCCGCAGGCCTGGCCGGTCTTGGCCGCGATCACCTCGACTCGGGTCCGATTCGATCCGGATCACTCCGCCTTTTTTACTTTCGCAGCTGAGGCCGCTCGCATCGCTGTCACACAAAGTCACTTTCATGAACCTCCGCCCGCTGCACCCGCAGCCCTTGAGTCGGAGGATCGACGTGAGTTTCAGCCCCGTTTCCAACACCTACAATCCACGCTCGTCCGATGCCTGGCCTGATCTGACCTACGTCGTCCGGCCGAACGAAGACCTGAACGATGTCGCCAGGCGCTACGGCGTGAGCGTGGAGAGCCTGCTCGACGCCAATCCCACGGTCGGCCATGCGCGAGATGTTCGAGCCGGTCAGCACATTTCCATTCCCGCCCGGCCCGATATCACCGAGCAGCCGGTCGTCGACGTTCACGACGTGAAACCGGCGCAATCGATGACCGAGGTTGCCAACGAGCACGGCATTCCGTTGTCACAACTCGTCAGTGCGAACCCGCAGATCCCGAGCTCAAAGACGCTATACACCGGCGATCAACTGCTGATTCCACTGGCAAAACAAAATCCGGGTGGAGCCGAAGTGAGCGCTGCCGTTCACGAGTTGCAAATCGCAGAAGCAGATCTGCAACGTACGCGAGACATGGCGGCACAGGGCAGCGGCGCAGCTCGCGCTGATCTACGCGACGGCACGCTCACAACCCGCGTGAGCCAAGCGGAATCAAAGCTACACACTGCGGTTGGTAACGAAATCGAGCGGCGCTCGGGCGGCAATCCCGATCTCGCGACCGCTGACAAGCTCGGCAACGAGATCGCCGCCGTGTATTCGACGCATGCGCCGACCGAAACTGCCGTCCGCAAGGCCGTCGCTGCCTGTCGTGAAGATCGACAGATCGATTCCGTTCACGACAGCGTGAGCCGCGCGGGCGACATGCAAGCGCAATTGAAAGAGCTCAACAAGCAGTACTCGGCGTTGCCAGCTTCGCTGCAAACAAAACTGCTCGCCGATCCGCGCACCAAGTCACTGTTCGAAACGGCTGCGCGCTACGCGAACGAGCCGCTCAGCAAAGTATCGAGCGACCCCAAGAACCCCGATATCGAACCGCACACCAATCTTGCGATCACACGGCTGGAGGAAGTGACCAAGGAGTTCGATCCCAACATCGCCGCCGGCATCGTCACGAGCGCACTACCCGCCTATGAAAAGATTCAGCAGCAGGCGGTCGGCTATCCGGTGCTCGGGTTCAATGGCACTCAAGTGGCAATTCGACTCTCAGATAACGTCTGGCGCGCGTCCAATGGTTCGAGTGTCGTGTCGCGCCTCGTAGATCTCGGCAGCAGCAACATCAACTCGATGGCCACGCCGATCTACGACGGCGCTGGGCCCGCGTATCTGCTCGAACTCGGCCGCCGCGGCGCGTCGCTGCCCGGTGATGTTTCGATGTTCGATTACGCACTATCCGGCGTCGAGCAGTATGCGAATGGCAAATTGACCGAGCCCGCCAAGGCGTATGTCGAGCACCTCGAAGAGTTGCGCTATCTCACGCAAAACGGCGGCGCCGCGATGTCACCTCAGCAACTCGACGCCGCGGTAAAAAGCTACATCAAAGAGAAAGGCCCAGGCTGGGAGAACCGACTCAACGAATTGCGCACGCAGCTCAAAGACTCCGGCACCGCGCT
>CAMLEO010000095.1 GCA_946478975.1 uncultured Steroidobacter sp. | reverse complement strand
AGACCCAGCGCGTCGTCGACAACCTCGTCAAAGACGGCATTCACGGCCTGATCGCCATGGGCACGGTCGGCGAAAACAACTCGCTCGACCCGGCCGAGAAACAACAGGTGCTGCGCGCTGTGACCGAAGTGGTCGCCGGCCGCGTGCCGGTCGTCACCGGCGTTTCCGAATTCGATACGCGCCGCGCCGTGCAGTTCGCGAAAGATGCGAAAAAGAACGGCGCCGATGGTTTGATGGTGCTCCCGGCGATGGTTTATGTGCCGACCGCCGAAGAGCTCATCTATCACTTTCGCGCCGTCGCCGAGGCGACCGACCTGCCGGTGATGTTGTACAACAATCCGCCGGCGTACCGCGTGAACATCACGGTCGAAGTGCTGGAAGCGCTGCGTAACGTTCCGACCATCGTCGCGATCAAGGAGTCGGCGCCGGATCCGCGTCGCTTCACCGATATCATCAATGCGTTCGGCGATCGCTACACGCTGCTGGCCGGCCTCGACGACGTGGCGTTCGAAGGTTTCATGCTCGGTGCGGTGGGCTGGGTGTCCGGCCTCACGAATGCATTCCCGCAGGAGTCCATCCAGCTGGTCGAAGCCATCCGCGCCGGCAAGCTGGATCGCGCTCGCGCCATCTATCGCTGGTTCATGCCGCTGCTGCATCTGGATGCCGAGCACGACCTGGTGCAGTCGATCAAACTCGCGGAGCAGATCATGGGTCGAGGCTCCGAGCGCGTACGCCCGCCGCGACTGCCGCTCTCGGGTGAACGTCGCAAGCAGGTGACCGCGATGGTCGAACGTGCCGCTGCGACCCGCCCGACGCTCAAAGCGACGGCCGCATAATAAATAAACAAAAGAGAGCAGCGTGGGAATCTTCGGTCAGCGCAAGTCGTTACAACACGCAAGTGACATCGATGCCGGCAAGCGACTCGCGAAGACGCTGAGCTGGCCCCACCTGATCGCGCTAGGCGTCGGTGCCATTGTCGGCACCGGCATCTACACACTGACTGGTGTCGGCGCCGATCGCGCCGGCCCGGCAGTGATATTCGCGTTTGCGATTGCCGGTGCGGTGTGTGCTTGCGCCGCTCTTGCGTATGCCGAAGTCGCGACGTTGATGCCCGCCGCGGGCGGCGCTTACACCTATACATACGTCGCCATCGGCGAGCGTCTGGCCTGGATCGTCGGCTGGAGCTTGATTCTCGAATATTCCCTCGCGTGCAGTACCGTTGCGGTTGGATGGTCCGCCTACCTGGTCGGATGGCTGCATAGCGCCCACATCGATTTGCCCACTGCATTGCTCGGCGGCCCACATGCCGGCGGCATCATCAATCTTCCAGCGGTGATCGTTGCGTTGGTCATCGCCGGCATGCTGATCGCCGGCACGCGTGAGAGCGCAACGTTCAACATCGTCCTCGTGGTCATCAAGCTCACGGCGTTGGCCTGCTTTGTCGTGCTGGCGCTGCCTGCGTTCAACGCCGGCAATCTCGAACCGTTCATGCCCTACGGCTTCGCCAGTCACGTCGACGACAGCGGCAAAGTGAAGGGCGTCATGGCTGCCGCTGCGATCGTGTTCTTCGCGTTCTACGGGTTCGATGCCGTCGCGACTTCAGCGGAAGAAGCGAAGAATCCGGGCCGCGACCTGAAGATCGGCATCATCGGTTCGATGGCGGTTTGCACGCTGATCTACATGCTGGTCGCGATCTCCGCCGTGTCTGCGGTCAATCATCGCGAGCTCGCGGCGTCGGGCGAACCGCTCGCGTATGTCTTGCGCATGCTCAATCATCCGGGCGCAGCTTGGGCGGTTGGACTGGCGGCTTTGATTGCGTTGCCTTCGGTGATTCTGGTGATGATGTATGGCCAGAGCCGCATCTTCTTCGTGATGGCGCGCGATGGCCTGCTGCCTCGACGACTGAGCGCCGTTTCCGCACGCACCGGCACGCCGGTGTTGATCACGGCCGTGACCGGTTTGTTTGTTGCGTTCGCTGCCGGGTTCTTCCGCCTGGATGAGATCGCCGAACTGGCGAATGCCGGCACCTTGCTCGCATTCATCACGACCGCGGCTTCGATGATGGTCCTGCGCAAGACGGAGCCGAACGCGCCGCGAGTGTTTCGCTGCCCGGCCCCGAACGTCGTCGGCACGCTGGCGATTCTCGGCTGTATCTATCTGTTGCTGAGCCTGCCCTCGATGACCATCAAGCGGTTCATCTTGTGGAACGCGCTCGGCTTCTCGATCTACCTGGTGCTGCGGTGGCTGCGAGCGCGAGTCGTCGTGCCGGCGTAATCATCTGGGCACTGGCGATCGGCTGGTGCTCGGGCCTGCACGCAGACACGTTGCGTGAGGTCGTCGACGCTTACGAAGTCTTGGCGCACGCGAACGATCCGAACGAAGGGCCGGGCTGGCCCGATGCGACGGCCGCTGCCGCCGAACGACGGCTGCAACTATACAATCAACTGCAGGATCGCCTCACGGCGCTGGATGCCGCGCAACTCTCCGACGAAGATCGCTTGACCCGTGAGCTGCTCGCCTGGCGTTTGGGCGTGCTGATCGAAGGGGCGAAATACGATGAAGACCGCACGCCCTTCGACAGCGGCGACGGCTTCTTCAACGCCGCCAATTACGCGGCGCAGGTCACCCGGATCGGTAACGAAGCAGCGGCGCTCGCCTGGATTGAACGATTGCGCGCGCTGCCGACGTTCTACGACGCGCAGATCGCAAACATGCGCCGAGGTATCAAAACTCGGTTCACTCAGCCGCGCCCAACCGCGGAATCCGTGCTGAGTGTTCTCAAGATCGCTGCAGATCAGCCAGCGGCTGACAGTCCGCTGTTGAAGCCGCTTGCGATGATGCCTGGGATCATTCCCGAGGCTCGACAGCAGGAGCTGCGCGACCAGGCTCGCCAGGCGATCGAAACGTTCGTCAAACCGGCCCAGCGCAAGCTGGTCACGTTCTTCGAAAAGGAATATTTGCCTGCCGCGCGTCCGAAGCTGGGCGCGTCGAGCCTGCCGAACGGCAAAGCGTATTACGCATTCACGGTGCGGCGTTCGACCACCACCGACTCGACGCCCGATCAAGTGTTCTCGATCGGCGAGTCCGAAGTCGCACGCATTCGTGCCGCGATGGACAGCGCACAGCAGGCGGACGGCTTCAAAGGAACGCTGCGGGAATATCTGGACGACATGAACGAGCGGCCGGGCAGTCATGCGCCGGACATCACCGGTTATGTCGACAAGGCGAGCAGCATCGGCAAGCGCATCGACTTCGAGCTGCCGCGCTGGTTCAAAACATTACCGCGTTTGCCGTGGGGCATTCGCATCAAGCCGCCTGAGCTGGAGGCGAGCTCCGGCGGATATAACTTGGGCGATCCCGCGAAGGGCGTGTCGGGCGCCGTGGTCGTCGGCAGCCAGGCCTATCGCAGCTCGTTGTATGGACTGACCGCATGGATTCTGCACGAAGGCGTGCCGGGGCATCACTTGCAGATCGCGCTCGGGCAGGAACGGTTCGACCTGCCAATGTTTCGTCGTCGCGATGACGTGACTGCGTTCGTCGAAGGCTGGGCGCTGTACGCGGAGCGGCTCGGCGCCGAGATGGGCATTTACCAGGCTCGGGAGGAACGCGTGCAGCAGCTTTCCTTCGAGATGTGGCGTGCGTGTCGCCTCGTGATGGACGTAGGCATTCACTGGAAGGGCTGGTCGGCCGAGCGTGCGTCGGCTTGTCTGAAAGAAAACACGGCGCTGTCACCACGTTCGATCGACAGCGAGACGCAACGATACATCGCCTGGCCGGCGCAGGCGCTCGCATACAAGATCGGCGAGCTGCGCATCCTGAAGATCCGCGCCGATGCTGAGCAGGCGCTGGGCTCACGCTTCGACATTCGTGAATTTCACGATGCGCTGATCGGCAGCGGGCCGATGCCGCTGGACATCCTCGAACGCCGCATGCGCCGCTGGACGGAGCAGGGCGGCGTGGCGAGCTCCGCCGGCCGCTGATTACTAGCCTGACGAATGCCCGCAGCCCAGGATGGCTTGCGCGCGCAACACCCGCTGTCGCGCTGATGAGACTTTCACCCTCCAGTAAAAACAACCGGTTATAACCGTGTATTGTTTATATCGTATAAAGTATTTGAGTTATTAACTCAGACATACTTAAATGTCAGCGGTGTGACGGCCCGCTGTGACTCAGCCCGGGCCGTGGCTCGGGACAAAAACGTTTGGGGGTCATATGGGCAACAAAAACGCAGGACTGCCAACGCCGGCAGACCGCTTCGATCTGGCAAGGTGGAGAGGACGGCTGGGAGGTGTGGCGAGCGCGCTGGCCACGTGCGCCGTCGGTTTGTGGGCTCCACACAGTTCCGCGCAGGAGGCACCGCCATCGGAACAGGCGGGCGCGCTGGAAGAAATCGTGATCACCGGTTCGCGCATCAAACGCGAGAACCTGGAATTGGGCAGCCCGGTGACGCCGGTTGCGGCCGAAGAGTTTCAGTATCAGGGCACGTCGGCGGTGGAGTCGGTGCTGAACCGCATGCCGCAGTTCACGCCGGACTCGAACGAGAACGGCTCGAACGGCTCCGACGGCACCGCCCGCGTCAACCTTCGCAACCTCGGCTCGTCGCGCGTGCTGGTGCTGGTCGACGGTCAGCGCATGCTGCCGACCGAAATGGGCGACGTGAATTTCATTCCGAGCGCGCTGATCGACCGCGTCGACGTCGTGACCGGCGGTGCATCCGCTGTGTACGGCTCCGATGCCGTTGCCGGCGTCGTGAATTTCATCCTCAAGAAAAACCTGGACGGCGTGCGCGTTTCGGCGCAGTACGGCTCGGCGTGGCACGAGAACGATCAGTCCTATCCGCGCCAGGTGATCCAGAGCGCGAACTACCAGCTGCCGGACGGCAGCGTGTGGGACGGCGGCCGTTATGACTTCAACATCGCGATGGGCATGAACAGTGCCGATGGCAAAGGCAACGCGACGTTCTATCTCGGCTATCGCAAGCTCGACCCGGTCACGCAGGACACGCGCGACTACTCGGCCTGCGGCTTGACTCTCGGCGGCGACAACAACGACGCGCTGGTGTGCGGCGGCTCGAGCAACAACCAGTGGGGCAGCTTCGTGATGCTCGGCGGTCCGAACAACGGCCGCACGTTCAACAACACCAAGGACGGCGCCAAGACCTGGGCGCCGTACGACAGCTCGTACCTGTACAACTACGCGCCGACCAATTACATCCAGCGCGACGACAAGCGCATCACTGCCGGCGGCTTCGCTCACTATGAATTCAACGAGCACGCCAACCTGTACGGCAGCTTGATGTTCATGGATGACCACACGTTCTCGCAGGCGGCGCCCAGCGCGTACTTCCAGGGCAATCGCTACCAGATCAATTGCGACAACCCGCTGATGTCGGCGCAGCAGGCTTCAACGTTGTGCGGCGCTGCTGCCGGTTCGGCCACCAACATTCCGGTGTTCATCGGCTATCGCTTCAGCGGTGCGGGCGGTGCGCGTCGTGACGATCTGCGTCACACTGACTATCGCCTCAACTTCGGGTCCGAAGGCGCGATCGTCGATGGCTGGACCTACGATGCGAGCTTCCTGTATTCGACCGCGGTGCTCGATGAGAGCTACAAGAACGATCTCGACCTGATCAAGGGCGCGCGTGCGCTGCAGGTCGTGAACGTCAACGGCGTGCCGACCTGCCGCTCGGTCGTCGACGGCTCGGATCCGAGCTGCGTGCCGGTGAACGTGTTCAATTCGTTCGGCATCAGCTCCGATGCTTACAAGTACATCCTGTCGCCGACCTTCACGCATGGCGTGCAGGAACAGCGCGTGATGAGCCTCGGCGTCAACGGCGATCTCGACAAGTACGGTCTGCACAGCCCCTGGGCTGACGCCGGCGTGGCTATCGCGACCGGTGCGGAATATCGCACTGAAGAGCTGACGTTCGAAGCCGACGCGCTGGCACAGCTGAAAGGCACCAAGGAAAACGCAGGCGATTATTCCGTGAAGGAAGCGTACGTCGAGTTGGATGTGCCGCTGGTCTCGGGCAAGCCGGGCGTCGACTCGCTGTCGTTCAACACGGGCTATCGCTACTCGGACTACTCGATCGCGGGCGGCACCGGCTTCAGCGCGGATACTTATAAGTTCGAGCTGCGTTATGCGCCGATCCAGTCGGTGAGACTGCGCAGCAGCTACAACCGCGCAGTGCGTGCTCCGAATATCACAGAGCTGTTCGCGGCGCAGGTGCCGGGCAACGTGTCGGGCCAGGATCCGTGCGCGGGTCCGCAGGATCCGAACGATCCCAACTACCAGAGCCTGTTGGCGAAATGTATTCGCAGCGGCGTGACTCAGGCGCAGTTCGGCCTGATTCCGGAATGTCCGGCGGATACGTGCGTGGCCTTGGGCGGCGGCAACCTCAACCTGCGTCCGGAAGTCGCCGATACATACACGTATGGCGTGGTGTTCGCGCCGACATTCCTGCAGGGCTTCACGTTCACTGCGGACTACTTCGACATCTACGTCGATGGCTACATCGGCTCGGTCGATGCGTTCACTGTGATCAATCAATGTATCCAGAAGGACTCGCAGTACTTCTGCGATCTGTTCCATCGCGATCCGAGCTCGGGCGTGCTGTTCGGCACCGACGGTTACATCCTCGGCACCAACCAGAACACCGGTTATCTGCAGACCTCGGGCGTGGACTTCACCTCGAACTACGGCTTCGATCTCGGCAGCATCGTGCCGGGCGATGCCGACATCGGCTCGATCAACCTGGCGTTCGTCGGCACCTGGCTGAACAGCCGCCGCATCGAGCAGCTGCCGGGCCTCGGCAGTTACAACTGCGTGGGCCTGTTCGGACCGACCTGCGGTCAGCCGAGCCCGTCGTGGCGTCACAACCTGCGTGCGACCTGGACGTCGCCGCAGAACAAGGCGACCGTGTCGGCCAACTGGCGTTACTTCGGTGAAGCCGATATCAGCACCAACCAGAGCAACGAGTTCCTCGCGGGCGATCCGGTGAACATCAATCGCCGCATCTCCGCGTACAGCTACCTGGATCTCGCCGGTACCTACAAGCTGCTGGACTCGGTGGAAGTGCGCTGGGGCATCAACAACGTGTTCGATCGCAATCCGCCGGTGATTGCCGCGGGCCTGCTCAGCTCATTCGGCAACGGCAACACCTATCCGGGTGTGTATGACCCGATGGGCCGCCTGCTGTACCTCGGCGCGCAGATCGACTTCTGATGATGATGCGCTCGTTCGTCACTGCGATTTTGTTCGCAAGCGCAGTGACGGCGGGCGCAGCCGATCAGCAACGGTTCCCCCTGAACGGCGCGTGGGTCTTCGACTCCGCGCCGCCTTTTCCCGGCGTCACGATGATGCAAGTGACGACGCGGGGTGGAAGGACCACCGGCACGGTCACCACCGCCTGGTACGGTCCGATCGCGATGCAAAACGTGATCGTCGACGGCAACGCCATTGCCTTCGACATGCGCAATCTCAACGACAAGGCTCAGGCAACGCGGCGCTGGACCGCGAAGCTCGATGGATCGAGCGTACAACTCGATGGTGACATCTGGTACGCGCACGTCGAGCAGACCGGGCGAACTGCGACGCCCGATGAAGTGAAGGCGCGGCAATTCGAGTTCACCGAGCTTCCCGCTTTAGGAACACGTTCTCCCGACGGCCAGGCGCGCACGCCGCCGATGGGCTGGAGCAGTTGGAACAAATTCGCCGAGCGCATCGACGACGCCACGGTGCGCGCGATGGCCGATTACCTGGCCAGCTCGGGCTTGCGAGACGCAGGTTATATCTACGTGAACATCGACGACGGCTGGCAGGGCCAGCGCGATCGCAACGGCGTTCTGCAGCCCAACGACAAATTTCCGGACATGAAGGCGCTGGCTGACTACGTGCACAGCCGCGGCTTGAAACTCGGCATCTACAGCTCGCCCGGACCGAAAACCTGTGCGGGCTTCGCAGGCAGTTATGGCCACGTGACGCAGGATGCACAAACATTCGCCGCGTGGGGCATCGATTATCTGAAGTACGACTTGTGCTCGGGCGAATGGTTTTATTCCGACGCTGACACCGTGAAGCGCACGTACTACGAAATGGGCGCGGCGCTGAAAGCGACCGGCCGCTCGATTGTTTATTCGTTGTGCGAATACGGCCGCTTCGAAGTCGGCAAGTGGGGCCGCTCGGTCGGCGGACACTTGTGGCGCACCACCGGCGACATCACCGACGAATATAAAACGATGGCGCAGATCGGCTTCGAAAAGAACGGCGATCCCGCCAACACCGGCCCCGGCGGCTGGAACGATCCGGACATGCTCGAAGTCGGCAATGGCGGCATGTCGCTGGACGAATATCGAACTCATATGACGCTGTGGGCCATGTCCGCGGCGCCCCTGTTGATGGGCCACGATCTGCGCCAGACCACGCCGGCGATGCTGAGTCTGCTCTCCAGCCGCGAAGTGCTCGCGGTGGATCAGGACGCCAAGGGCGTGCAGGGACGGGCTGTATTCAAGGACGGCGACGCGGAGATCTGGGCGAAGCCGTTACAGGATGGATCGGTGGCAATCGCGTTGTTCAATCGTGGCACGACGCCGCGAGCCATCGAATTTGCGCCGGCGGATGCAGGCATGGAAGCACTGACAGGAATTCACGATCTATGGACCGGCAAGAATCTCAAACCCAGCGAAACCAAATTCGACCTGCCGGCGCACGCAGCGGTGATGCTCAAGGTGCGCGGACGTTAGGTGTCAGCACTTCCCACTCCTGGACCGCGAGCGCCGCGTGCGTGCCTTTGTTACTCGAAGCTTCGAGCACCATGCGCAGGCAGCAGGTCGTGATGGGAGCGAAGTTTGTTTCCTGTGGCTGATCGGTTGCGACGCCATAGTGACTGGCGCCCGGCACGTCCCGCCAGCCGTCGCGCCAATATTCCAACCGCCAGCGCTTGGGCGGCGCGACGCCGCTGCCTGACCCCGCCGGTTGATCCGCCCAAAACCAGGCGCGCGCTGCACTGATCGTCACCGGCTCGGGCCAGCGATATTCGAGCCACGCGCTGGATGCTTGATCCGGCTGTTTGGTCCAGTTGCCCCACAGCTCGGGCGGCAACGGATTCTTGCGCACGCGGCCGTCGTTGAGGGATTTGATCCAATACTGGTGAGGAATTGGATCGTTGGACGCGGTGGCGGTCGCCAATGTTGCAATGTTTCTTGACGGCGCGGGCGTTGGCTGCGGCCTGCGAGTCGGCGTGACGGTCTTGATTGCGGGCGGCTGGGTTGAGTCGTCCCACGTCATCTCGTCGATAGCGACGCTGCGTCGGAAGTGACCACCGTCTTTCGCATCCGCCGTGTGATAGGTGAGATACCAGCGACCGTTGAATTCGATCGCACCGGGATGTGAGGTTGTCGACGAGACGGGCTTGAGCACGATGCCGCGATAGGTCCATGGGCCCAGCGGTGAAGTGGCCGTGCCGTAGGCGATGCAGGCGTGGTACAGCGTCGGCGTGCATGGCGAGTTCGGGCCAGTATTGTTGCCGGCGTACAGCAGGTAGTAGACGCCGTTTCTTTTCATGAGCCACGGCGCTTCGAAGAATCCTGGCAGGGTTGTGACGGAAATTGCGTCGCCTTTGGGCGTGACCATGTCGCGCTCCAGCTCCATGCCCCGCAGCTGCCCGAACGTTCCCCAATAGATATAAACGCGATCGTCCGTATCGACGAGTACGGTGGGATCGATGTTTTGAATGTCATTCGCGACCGGCACTCGTTGCGAGATGATCGGCCCGCTTGGATGCGCGTCGCGCCACGGGCCGAGCGGAGTGTCCGCGGTTGCCACGCCGATCGCGAAACGATCACGCGCGTCGCTTGGTGCTTCCAGCACGGGCGAGTACATATAAAGCTTGCCGTTAGGCCCGATGACGATCTGTGACGCGTACGCGCGAGCGGGCTCGGCCCAGTCGAAGATTGCTTCGGGTCGCGTGACGGCGGGGTAGTGCGTCCATTCGCCCGATGACGGCTGCGCGGAGGAGATCAGTTGCCACTCGCGCATGATGAAATCATTCACGTCCGGTGGTGCTTCGTCGCGACCTGCCAGGATCCAGAGTTTGCCGTCAAAGACTAGCGGCGCGGGGTCGGCGGAGTAGTAGGTGCCGTCGGCAAGGATGGGATTGCCATCGCTGTGAATGGCGCCGCCGTGTGCGGCCTGGCTCAACAGCGCGGTTGTTGCGGCGAGCAGGATTCGATTTGTTTGCGGCGCCGGGGAGCGAGACCCCACCGCTCAGTCCGCCTTGAACTCAGCCCGCAAATCCTTGAGCGTCCCCTGGATGTGTTCCTTGAGCAGCTTCTCCACCAGCTTCTTATCCCTCGCGAGCCAGGCATCAAACAACGCCTGATGCTCCACGTGCGCCCGTGCATCACGCCCTGCCGGTTCGAGATGAGCAATCACATACCGCTCAGCCAAAATGGCCAGCCGCTCGACCAGCTGCGTGGTCACCGTCCGGTGACCCGCCTCGACCAGGGCAATGTGAAACTCACGATTCCGAACGGCGACATCGGCCAAATTGCTGGCAGCCGCCGTATCCAACGCATGGAACGCCCGCGTCGCGATGGCCCGGTCCTCGTCGGTGGCGACCTGCGATGCATATGCCGCCGCCTGTGGCTCGATCGACAGGCGCAGGGCGAAGATCTCGTCGACCTGCTCCCGGGACATGGGCAGGACGTAGTAGCCGCGGTTGGGATGGTTGATGAGCAGGCCTTCCTGCTCCAGCCGGGCCAGCGCCTCGCGCAGGGGAATCTTGCTGACACCGAGCTCGTTGGCGAGCGCGTCCTGGCGGATCGGCTCACCGTTGGGCAATCGTCCTTTGAGAATCTGCTCGCGGACCACTTCGAACACGCGCTCAGACAAGGTGCGAACGACGATACTCATTGGAATAGCGGGCGCATCACATACCAAATACTGTACACAATGATACCCGGAAGGCGCCCGCAACGTGCGATCAAAGTCGCAGCTGAACGTCTTTTCGCCGAAAACGGGCGGCGACCGCCAGGATTCCGACGGGCGCCGCCCCACCGCCCACAGTTTCTCGCACCCGACGCACGGATACCGCTGCCATCGGCGTCAATTGCTCCGTTCCCGGCCGGCGCGTTATCGTGCCGGCCATGCTGAACCGATGCTGGGTTCTACTCACATTCCTTCTGTTCGCCTCGGCGGCGCCAGCTGCGCCGCTCGCATTTCGCATCGACGAAGGAAACAATCTCAACGTTTTTACCCGCGGCGGTAAAGTTGCCGCGCATTTGTTACTAAGATCGGGAAGGGATCCGCGCATCCTGGTGGCATTTCCGGCTGGCAACAGCGGCGTCGGGGTGTGGTTCGAGAGTTCACAGCAGCCGGTAGCCTGGACGATCACGGAAGATCCGCGCCCCATCTCATCACAGGATTCGAAAGGTCGAACCCTGTATGGCATCGAGGCGCAGGTTGCGATCGATGCTCGCGTGCTCGACGCCAAACAAGCGGTGCTGTCGTCGGTCCGCGTACTGCGGGACTTTCAAGCGTTGGGCACGGCACCTGCGGAAGTGCTGACGCCGCTAATTGTTGAAGGCAAGCAGCTGGTGTGGAAGCGCGATCGGCTCGACGGTGCGGCGGGCTATCAGCTGTCGCTCGAAGCGTTGGGCGATGCGCAGGTCAGTGGCGATGTTATTACGAGTCGTGACGGCAAGCTGCACTTGAAGATTCGAGCGTTGACCGGAGAGCCGGCGCTCACGCCGCTCGAAGGCGATTCGCTGCTGACTGCATCGGCGGCACCCGATCAACGCGCGCGCAACGCTCTCACATTCCTCAGCTACCAGGAAAAGTATCTCGCCGGCTCCTGGCGGTTCGATACTTACTTTGGCCGCGACACGCTGATGTCACTGAGGTTACTCGCGCCAGTCTTGCAACCAATGGCGATTGAAAGTGGCATCGGTGCAGTGCTGACGCGGCTGGCGGCCAACGGCGAGGTGGCGCACGAGGAAGATATCGGCGAGTTTGCAGTGCTGCGCAATTCGCGCGAGGGGCGTGGGCTCAAGGACACGCCGATTTATGACTATGGCATGGTCGACGATGACTTCATGCTTGCGCCAGTCGCGGCTCATTGTTTACTTGAACGCATACAAAACGAGGCTGAGGTGCAGAGATTCCTTTCGTCACGCAACGCTGCGGGCGAACAGCAGGGTGCCGCACTGGGTCGTAATTTTATGTGGGTGATCGAGCGCACCGCCGCGTTCTCGCGTGATCCTCGCTGGGAGAACCTGGTCTCGATCAAGGAAGGACGCATGACCGGCCAGTGGCGCGACAGCGAAGAAGGGCTGGGTCGCGGGCGTTATGCATACGACGTGAACGCTGTGTTCGTTCCCGCCGCCCTCGAATCGATCGATCGGCTTCTCGGCAGCGGACTGCTGAATCCGTATCTTTCCAACGATCAACGCTCAGCTCTGCAACGAGCGCAGGCACAGTCGCAGATCTGGTCGACCAAGGCGCCGCCGATGTTTGAAGTCACTGTGCCCGCGCAGCGTGCACGTGCATCGGTCTCGACGTATGGAAAAGCGCTCGGGCTCGATGTCACGCAGGCGCTCGCTGCAATTGGTAATGGGCCGGTGGCGTTCAAAGCGTTATCGCTGGACGCGACCGGGCAGCCGGTGCCGGTGATGCATTCTGACGCAAGCTTTGCATTGTTGTTCGCGGTGCCATCGTCCGCGGACCTCGATCGCGCCGTCGCCGCGATGATGAAGCCATTTCCCACGGGCTTGCTGACGCCGGTTGGATTGTTGGTCGCCAATCCAGTGTTCGCCGCCCAGGAGGTGCAGGCTCGATTCACCAGCGGCGATTATCACGGCACTGTCGTTTGGTCCTGGCAGCAGGCGGTATTGGCAGCAGGGTTGGATCGGCAGCTTGCACGAAAGGATTTGCCTGCAAGCGTGCGAGAACGGCTCACGAAAGCGCGCGCGCAGTTATGGTCCGTCATCGATGCGACCACGACCTTGCGCACGTCCGAGCTGTGGTCGTGGTCCTATGCGAATGGCACCTATAAAGTGGTGCCGTTCGGCCAGCAAGGCGGGCACGTGGACGAGTCCAACGCCGCCCAGCTCTGGAGCACGGTTTTTCTGGCGCGCGGCGCGAGCGAGTGAGCTATCCTGCTAGCTCGTTCGGAACAGACGGCGCATCAAGATGCGTAACAAGCGGACCGCAGCCACCAAGGTCGAACCCAAGCCGGATCGGCGCTGGGAGCGCACGCGCGCTGCGCTCTTGAATGCTGGCCGCACGCTGTTTGCCGCTCGTGATATCGATGGCGTGACGGTCGATCAGATCGTCGCAGTTGCGGATGTCGCCAAGGGCAGCTTCTACAATCACTTCGTCGACAAAGATGTGTTCGCACGCGAGATCGCCAGCTCCGTGCGCAAGCAGGCGGAGCAGCTGGTCGATCAGGCGAATGAGGGAATCGACGATCCCGCGAGTCACCTGGCCCGCGCGCTGTGCGTGTTCATGCGTTTTGCGATCGAGCATCGCGAAAGCGCCCAGGTGCTGTGGCGCCTGAACTCGGGCGCGACCATGGTCGATGCGCCGATCAACCGCAATTTGCGTGACAACGTCCAGCACGGCATCACGCAGCAGCGCTTCAAGCATGTCGACCTGGAAGCGGCGGTGCTGCTGGTGATGGGCGTGATCGTGATTTCATTGCGTCATGCGCTGGAAGAACGGTTGGTTACACCTCCCATCGATGTGGCAAAAGGCATGGCAGCAGGTTTGCTTCGTTCGCTGGGCGTCGCCCCGAACCAGGCTGCGCGGCTCGCTTGTGACGCTGCCGACGACATCCTGGGCGGGGCTGCACGTCAAAAGTCCACGCTGGCGGAGATAAAGTAATTGCGCGGCCGGGAGTAGATCGACTCCGCATAGCCCGCCGATGTGCTGAACGACGAGTTGCCCGCCACGCGATACTGCTCGTCCGTCAGGTTGTTCACACCTCCACGCAACCGCCAGGGGCCGAGCGCCAATGTGACTGACGTGTTGACCACAGTGACGTCGTCGAGTTGTGCGACTTCAACGGAGTTGGCGGCGTCGAAATACTGTTCCGATGTGTAGGAAACATTCACTCGCGGCGTGAGCGTGGCGTCGCCGATGGCAAAGTCATAGCCCAAGCCGACGTTCCCTTGCCATTCCGGCGCGAACGGCAGCGTGTTGTTCGGGCCGACGGTCTGCGTCGTGCCGGGCACGACTGCGATTTCGTCGAATTTGTTGTCGAGATAGCCGGCGCTGCCTTCCAGAATCAGCCGGCCGGGCGCGAACGTAAATTCGAGCTCGCCGCCGTCGATGGTCGATTTGCCGGCATTGAACAGCAGCGGCACGATGCCCAGCCGGTACGTCAGCTGCATGTTGTCGTACTTGGTCCTGAACACGGCGCCGTTCAAACGGAAGCTGCTGCCGAATTCGGACTTGAACCCCAGCTCGTATGTTTCCGCGGTCTCCTCATCGAATGCCACCGGCAGGTTGCCGGGCGGTGCGACGTTGTAACGCTGATTGAAGCCACCGCTCTTGAAGCCCTGCGACCAGCTCACGTACGTCATCAGCGCCTGGTTCCAGCGATATTGCAGGCTCGCCGAGCCGGTCGTGGAGTCGTACTTGTTTTCGAACGGCCGCGGAATGATGTTGAGGCCGGGGCCGGCGACCAGCGGCGTGTTCAATCGCGTGGGAATGACAATCGGCGCGGTCAAGGGCGTGACGGTGAATGCGATGACCTTGATGCCTTTGTTCTCTTCCGTGTAGCGAACGCCGGCCGTGAGGCTGAGTGCGTCGCTGAAGTTATAAGTCCATTGTGTGAACAGCGCGAAATTGTCGTTGTCGATGTACGCGCGCTGATAGTCGACTGAGCCGGGAATCGCGCCGCTTGCGACCAGCGGAGGCGGGGCCGCGAATGGCACCATCAGCAAGTCGTCGATTGTTTCTTCGAAGTAGAAGGCGCCGAAGACGCCGCGCAGGCGCGATGTTTCCACCAGTGCCTGCAGCTCCTGGCTGAACTGATCGCCCGAGCTCGCATAGTTCGTGTGCAGGACCAGCAGCGGCGTGTTGTCCGCGTCGCGGCTGCCGCTCCAGTCGAGCTCGCGATATGCAGTGATGGACTTCAGCGATAAGGCATCGTTGATGTCCCACTTCACCGTGCCGGACACGCCCCAATTCTCCAGCGTGCTCTTGGCCGGTGCCGTGCCGCCATTGCGGTACTTGCCGATGTTCCAGGTCGCGTCGTTCGCGCAGCGGGGATCGACGATGTTCTGAGGCACTGACGGCGGTGGAAACGTGGCTCCCGGACAGCCCGAGCCGCGACTGATGGCCGCTGGGAACACCTGCGATTCGTTGATCGCGGTAAATACAAACGGCGAGCCGTGCTCGTCCTCGTTCGTGTAATCGCCGCGTAATGTGACTGTGAGTGCTTCGCTCGGCACCCACTGCACTGAAGACTGAACGGTGTATGTATCTTCGTTGCCGAGGTCGACGCCGTCGAACACGCGACGAACATAACCATCGCGCTGGCGTGCACCGGCCGATACGCGTGCGGCCAGCGTGTCGGAGATCGGCAGGTCGACTGCAGCGAATCCCTCGTAGAGATTGTCATCGCCAAATCCCACGCGAGCAGTGCCGCCGAATTCCTTGCCCGGCAACGTGGTTGTGAGCAGGACCGCGCCGCCGATGGTGTTGCGTCCAAACAAAGTGCCTTGCGGACCGCGCAGGATCTGCACGTTGGAAATATCTCGGAAGTCCAGCACGCCGCCGACCGAGCGGCCCATGTAGACCTCATCGATATAGAGGCCGACGCCGGGATCGACGCCCGATGAACCATCGCTCTGGCCGATGCCGCGGATGTACACCTGCGCGGCGGAATTGTTGCCGGTGAGCGGACCGTAGCTTGCGAACTGCAAGTTGGGCGCGACTTGATCGAGATCTTCGGTGCTGGTGATTTGTTGCCGTTCGAGCGCGGCGGCGGAGAAGGCCGAGATCGCGATTGGCGTGTCTTGCAGCGATTCTTCTCGCTTGCGCGCAGTCACGACCACTTCTTCCAATGCACCTGCGCTTTCAGTTTCGCTGGCCGAAACAACGAACGTCGCTGGCAATAGTGCGGCGGCCACCGCTGCAGACAAAAGAGAGATGCGTCCGCCGAAAGAGCGCCCTTGGTTAGCCATCAGTCCCCCAGAGATCCAACTGAAGCCGGTCGCCAACTCAGCCGCCGCGTGCGGCTGGCTTTCATTCTATTGAACTATTACGTCACTATTAGACGAATTCGTCAATAGTGTGCGCGATCGCCGCTGCGGCTGTTACTGACTGGCCGTCAGCCGTCGGAAGAGGGAAAACGCGGCATGAAGGTTGGATCCGGCAGCACATGGGCCAGGGCAGCGTTGCTGGCCGTGTTGTATATCGTCAGCGGCAAGCTCGGGCTGCTGTTCGCACCGCCGCCGGGGTTCGTCACTGTCATCTGGCCGCCGACAGGTCTCGCGCTAGGCATGATGCTCGTGTACGGCTGGCGGCTTTGGCCGGGCGTGCTGCTGGGCTCGTTTCTGCTGAATCTGCCGAACGCCGGTCTTCCTGCCGAGTTCACACTCGCGCAAGTGTTCGCGCCGGCTCACTTGCTTGCGTCACTGGTGATCGCGGCCGGCGCAGCTTTACAAGCACTCGCCGGACGCGCGTTGATCGCACGATACATCGGCCTGCCGCTGCGTTTCGAGCAGCTGAAGCAACTGGTGACATTGATCGTGCTCGGCGGTCCGCTCGCATGCGTGATCGCGTCGAGCATCGGCGTCGTCACATTGTGGTCTGCGGGCGCATTGACGACGACTCAGCTCGCCAGCAGTTGGCTGGTGTGGTGGTCGGGCGATGTGGTCGGTGTCATCGTGTTCCTACCGCTGGTGTTGATCTGGCCGGGCCGGCAGGAACGGATGACCTGGCGAGGCACCGCGGTCCGCAGCCTGCCGGTGGTGGCGATGGCAATTCTGCTCGTACCGCTGGGTCTGACGTTCTATGCCTGGAAAATCTCCGGCCAGATTTCTTATGACCAGGCAGAGGTGGAGTTCGCCGCGCTCACCAACGAGCACGAGAAGGCGCTGCTGCACCGACTGGATTCGTATCAAAACGCGCTGCTCGGCGGCGCGGGATTTTTCCAAGGCTCTGTTTCGGTGTCGCGCTCGGAGTGGAGCCGCTATGTGCAGGCCTTGCAGCTCGACAGCAATTTTCCCGGCATCAACGGCATCGGTTGGATTGAAGCCGTTGCGCCGGACGCGCTGCCCGAGTTTCTACAGCGGGTCCGCGAGGATGGGGCACCGATGTTCGACATTCGCCCCAACGCCAGCGGCGCGTCGTTCGACATCATTACTTACATCGAGCCCATCGAACGGAACGGGCCGGCGCTTGGATTGAACATCGCGTTCGAGCCCAATCGTCTGCAGGCCGCGGAGCTGTCGCGCGACAGCGGCAAATCGGCAATCACACGTCGCATCGTGCTGGTCCAGGATGAACAGCGAACGGCCGGTTTTCTGCTGCTCTATCCCGTCTACAAAGACGGCGTGCCGAGCGCCACGGTGACGGAGCGTCGTGCCGCGATCAAAGGCTGGATCTACGCGCCGTTCATTGCCAAGAATCTGTTCAAGGACCTGAGCGCCGAGGTTGGCCGCACTCATACATTCAAGATTTACGATGGCACCGAGGAGCGCGCCGATGCGCTGATCTACAGCGACGCCACGAAGCGCGCTTCCGCACCGACCTTTACGCTGCGCAAGCAGCTGCATGTCATGCAGCAGGATTGGTTGATTGTTTGGGAAAGCGCGCCGGCCTTCGAGCGTCGCGAGCATACCAATGCGCCGCTGTACATATTGATCGGCGGATTGTTGTTCACCGCCTTGTTTGCTCTGTTCCTGGTCGGGATGACGTTGCATCGAACCGAAACCATCGAGTGGATGGCGGGCGAGGGCAAGTACGCACTGTCGGTGGGTGTGTTTCTGTTGATGGCCGTTGGCAGCTATACCGCGTTCCGGTCGTTGCAGCAGGCCGAGTTGACGCACGTCCGCGAGCGCGTCCAGGACGAAGTCACAAAAGTCGGACTGCTGCTGAGCTCGCAGGCCAACGATCGGTTGCTCGCGCTCAAGCGTATGGCGCAGCGATGGCGGGCGGCTGGCGGAACACCAGAGGCGATGTGGCGAGCGGACACGCGCAATTACATCAAACAACTCGGTGGTCTGAAAGCCGTCGAGTGGGTTGATGGTACTCACAAAGTGCGCTGGGTGGAGCCGTTGGCGGGCAACGAACGCGTGCTTGGACTGAATGTTTTGTTCGACTCGGGCGGCACGGGTGCGCCGCTGCACACGCCGAGCAAAGATACGCCGACCGTCACTCCGCCGCTCGATTTCGAGCAGGGATACAGCGCGTTCCTGGCGTATCAACCGGTGTTTGTCGACGAACGTTTCGACGGCTTTCTGGTCGGCGTGTTTGCCATCGACGATTTCTTTCGCTCGGCCACGTCGGCGGAAACCGCGGACTCGTACGCGATGGCGCTGGAGTACGAAGGCAAGACGTACTTCAGTAACGGCGTGTCCGAACGTTTGCAGGAGCCGGAGTTCGGCATCGAACATCGGTTGCTGTTGAACGACAAAGAATGGGTGCTGCGCCTGGTGCCCACGCGCGAGCTGATTGCGAGTCAGCGGGGCGCATTGCCGGTCGCCGTGCTGATCGCGGGCATGTTGATCGCGGTGCTGTCGGCGGTATCGCTGCGATACATTTTGATGTCGCGATTGAAGTCTGCCCGGCTCGCCGAGTCGAGCAGCCTCAATACAGCCATTCTGGCGAGCACGCCATACCTCGTGATCGCGACCGATCTGCAAGGCAAGGTCATCACGTTCAATAAAACGGCCGAGCAGGCGCTGGGCTATGCTGCAAAAGAGGTGGTCGGTCATGCGACTCCGGCGCTCTGGCACGATCCGCAGGAGGTGCTGGCGCGGGCCGCCGCGCTCAGCGATGAGTTGGGCGAGCCGGTGCCGCCGGGCTTCGAGGTGTTGGTCAGCATGTCGCTGCGAGAAGGCATCGATTCGCGCGAATGGACCTTCATCCGCAAAGACGGCTCGCGCTTTGCCGGTCATCTCACATTGACGGCGCTGCGGGATCATCGCGGTGTTGCCACTGGATATCTGGGGGTGGTCGAGGACATCACCGAGCGTCGTCGGCAACAGCTGGCGCTGCGGACCAGTGAAGAAACATTCCGCACGGCCATGGAGTTCGCGCCGATCGGACAGGTGTTGATCGCGCCCGACGGCAGCTGGTTGAAGGTCAATCCGGCGCTGTGTCGCCTGTTGGGTTACAGCGAGGCGGAACTGCTCGCTGGCCGGCTGCGATGGCTGACCGACACCGATGCGCAGGACGGCGCGCAGCTGGAGAAGCTGTTCCAACGCCGCGACGGGCGGGTGATTTCCATGCTGCTCAGCATGTCGCTGGTGCGTCGTGGCGACTCGCAGCCGGATTACTTGATCGCGCAGGTGCAGGACATCACCGAGCGCAAGGAAATGGAGCGGCTCAAGAACGAGTTCATTTCGGTTGTGAGCCACGAGCTGCGCACGCCGCTCACGTCCATTCGCGGCTCGCTGGGTTTGCTGCTCGGCGTGTTCACAAAGCAGCTGCCGCAGAAGGTGAAGTCGCTGATCGAGATCGCGTACAACAATTGCGAGCGCCTGATACCGCTGATCAACGACATTCTGGACATCGACAAGATCGCTTCAGGTCACATGCGCTTCGAGATGCAGGAAGAGTCGGTCGCGGCGCTGACTCAGCAGGCAGTGCAAGCCAACGAGGCGTATGCGCGCAAGTTCAACGTCAGCATCGCTGTTGCGCCGATCGACGAGAAGCTGCGCATCGTCGTGGATGCAGCTCGATATCAGCAGGTGTTGTCGAATCTGTTGTCGAACGCTTCGAAGTTCTCTCCGGCCGGCGGCGTGATCGAAGTTTCTGCCGAGGCGCGCGATGGCCGAGCATCGATTGCCGTCCGTGACTACGGTGCTGGAATATCCGAAGAGTTCCAGCCTCGCATCTTCGGCAAATTCTCGCAGGCAGACTCTTCAGCAACGCGAGCCAAGGGCGGCACCGGGCTTGGGCTGCACATTGCCAAGCAACTCGTCGAGCAGATGCACGGCACGATCGAGTTCTCGACCCAGGTGGGGAAGGGCACGACGTTTCGGGTGGAGTTTCCGCTGGTCGCGAAAACGCCGCCGGTCCTGCATTTTCGCGAGCGGCGTCAAGTCGGCGCCGATGTGCTGCACGTGGAGGACGACGTCGACCTCGGCAACCTGGTCGCGACGGCCTTGCAGGGTAAAGCGACGACATTCACCGCGACCTCGCTTGCCGAAGCCGAGTCGCTGCTGGCAAAGAAAACATTCTCGATGATTCTGCTCGATATGAAGTTGCCGGATGGCTCCGGCGTCGAGCTGCTCGAACGCATGCGTAGCTTGAGCGATCCACCGCCGCCGGTGGTGATTCTCGCCGCCGACGAACCGCCGCCCGATGTGAGCGACAAAGCAGCCGCGGTGATGGTGAAGACGCGCACGTCCGAAGCGGCGGTGGTCCAGACCGTGCTCGATATTTTGCAGCAAGCCAAAGAAAACAAAGCAGCAGGGTCGAACGCGCCGATTGCAACCTGAGGTTGCAGACAAGCGCTGGTGCGGCTAAAAGGGCTTGGGATCCTCACCCAACATTTCCAAAGGTTGTGCCAGTGCAGTACGGAGCTATCGAGGGCGGCGGGACGAAGTTTGTTTGTGCGTTCGCCGCTTCGCCGCAGGATGTACATGAAAGCATCGTGGTGCCGACGACGGATCCACAGTCGACGCTGTCGGCCTGCGTGGAGTTTTTCGCCAGCGCGGAGCGCAAGTTTGGACCGATGGACGCGCTCGGCTTCGCGTGTTTCGGTCCGCTCGACCTGCGTGCCGAATCGCCTGCGTTCGGGCACATGCTCGCGACACCGAAGCCCGGCTGGTCGGGGGCGGATTTGCTTGCTCCTTTACGCGCGCGTTTTCCCGTGCCGACGGCAATCGATACTGACGTTGCGGGTGCGGCGCTCGCAGAATGGCGCTTGGGAGCGGGACGCGGACGTGGATCCCTCGCGTATGTAACTGTTGGCACCGGTATTGGCGCCGATGTTGCGCCCCGCGATCGAAACTTCGGTCGTCTCATGCACGCGGAAATGGGGCACATCGCCGTCCGTCGCGACCCGCGTGACACGTTTGGCGGCTCGTGTCCGTTTCACGGCGACTGTCTGGAGGGGCTCGCGAGCGGGCCGGCGATTTACAAACGTTGGGGTTGTGAGTTGACGGCGCTGCCGCCGGATCACGATGCCTGGGAGATCATCGGCGGTTATCTCGGGCAGCTCGCCGCCACCATCGCGCTCGTGCAATCGGTCGAGTGCATGGTCTTCGGGGGCGGCGTGATGGCGAACGGATTGCTGTTGCCTCACATTCGCAAGGCTGCTGCGGACGTGCTGCGTGGATATTTGCAACCGCTCGCCCCTGCAGGGGCGCTGGATCAATACATCACAGCGCCGCTGCTGGGGACGCGTGCGGGCATCGTCGGCGCGTTGCTGCTCGCCGAGATGGCCCGCCACTCCGATCGCCAGGCCGATCGTTAGAACGACTTGCGATAGCCGAGCCGGAACGTGCGGCCGAGGCCTTTGAAGTAGCGCGCGTCGAGCGGGCTGGTCTGCGAGTAGTAGGTGAAATAATCCTCGTTAGTGAGGTTTTGTACTGCCGCTGTGAACACGCCGCCGAACGTCGCGATGTCGGCGCTCAAGTCGACCGTCGTGTAGCCATCGAATTTGTTCACCGTCACGCCGCGAATGTCCTCGAAGTCGCGGTCGAACAGATAATTGACCTGCAGACGCGAGCTGGCGATGTCGGTCCAGCTGCGATCCCAGCTGACGTTGGCGCGATCCGGGCCGATGTTGGCGCCGCCGAGATCGGAGTCGACGCGGCCGTCGGCATTCGAATCGTAGCGTCCATCGGAGTGCGCATATCGCACGCCGAGCGTGTCTGCGGCGGTCGCGCGCCAGGAGGTGCGAAACTCGACGCCATCGATGGTCGTCTTCTCACGTTGCACGGTGTAGATGCCGTCGCTGCCGCGCTGTAGGCGCTGGCCCAGGTCCGAGTCGGAGCGGAAGTACGCGACCTCGGCATCGATGATCGAGCTTTTGTACTCGAGGCCCGCCTCCACGTTTTCGGTCAGCACCGGTTCGAGATCCAGAAAGCTCTCGACGCTCTGGTTGGGAATGTTGATCGCGCGCAGGACGCGGCCGATGTC
>CAMLEO010000094.1 GCA_946478975.1 uncultured Steroidobacter sp. | reverse complement strand
CCGCTTTCACGGGAGTTCAGCGGTCATCTCTTACACCACCATCAGGGGCGCGATCGGCGACCGCACCGGCGCGACCAGCCGTGAGCGACGCCAGGCTCGCGGGCTTTGCCCCACCATCCTGCGAAACAGCCGGGTCAAATGCGATTGATCGGCCAGCCCGCAATCGAGTGCAATCTCGCTCAGCGGTGCATTGGTCGACAACATGAGCCCTTGCGCCCTCTCCACCCGGCGCCGAATGACGTACTCGTGCGGCGGCTCGCCAAAGCTATTGCGAAAAGCACGACCGAAGTGCGAGGTGTTCAAGCGCGCGATGCTGGCGATCTCATCGTTTCTGATGGCACGTTCCAGGTTCGCTTCGACGAAGCTCGCGACTTTGCGGATCTGCCACGGAGACAATCCGCCCCTGACCTGCTCCGCGGGTGCAGCTTCCGTGGCGCCGATCTTCCCTAAAATCTCTGTCGCACGCCGAAGACTGTCCTCGGCGCTGACGCGCTCATCATCCAGCGCGCTTCTCACAGCAGTGCACAGCTCGTTCATCACGGTTCGAAGCTGTCGCGCCGACAATCCGGTGTCCGGACCTGCTTCGGCATCACAGATGGCAGGGACCATACCAGCAAGCGTGAGTGTGGGCATTTGAGCATCCATGAGTGACTCCAACGATGAGGATTGATGGTTCGGTGCGCTGACCTGCGAGTTACTCTCCCACCTGGAGGCCCGTCACTAAAGTTCAGTGATGCGAAGCGGTGTTAAGCGGCGTTAAACAGGCGCAACGGACGAGGCAACCTGTTGCGTTTCCTCGAGCGTCTGTATGCCGGCCCGTCTCACCGCGTCGTCATCGGTGCCGGAAATGACTTTGTAATCTGACGCAGCTTGTCGATGAGCACGCTCAGTTGAGCGTCGCCGATGTCGAGGTGCATGACGAAGCGGATCGTCGCCTCGCCCATGGTTCCCGCTTTGATGCCCTGGCTTTGCAACGTCCGAAGGAACTCATCCGAACGCAGGCCCCGATCGAGAGTGAAGATCACGATGTTTGTTTCGACGGGAAGCACATTCGATACGTAAGGAAGGCTGTGCAACTCTCTTCCAAGCGCCTGCGCTCTGCGATGGTCATCGTGAAGCCGACTGACGTTGTGCTCTAGAGCAAACAATCCCGCCGCAGCCAGATAGCCCGCCTGCCGCATTCCTCCTCCCATCATCTTTCGATGCCGCCGCGCCTTCGCCATCGCTTCGCGGGACCCCAGCAGCAACGAGCCCGCGGGCGCTCCGAGTCCCTTCGAGAGACATACGGATATCGTGTCGAACAGGCGACCGTAATCACGCGGCGACTGGCTGCGAGCGACAATCGCGTTGAAGATCCTTGCGCCGTCCAGGTGCAACGCCAGCTCATGCTCATTGCACAGGCTGCGGACGCGTTCTACCTCCGCAAGATCCCAGCAGGCTCCTCCCCCCTTGTTCACCGTATTCTCGATGACCACGAGTCGCGACCAGGCGGAGTGCACATCGCTCCGAGGATTGATCGCGGCTCTGACTTGCTCCGCCGTGAATCGACCTCGATCGCCCTTCAGCAAGCGGACCGATGCGCCGCTGTTGGCGGCGATGCCGCCGACTTCGTACAGGTACACGTGCGAAAGCTCGTCGCAGACGACCTCATCGCCCGGGCGCGTGTGAAGTCGTATGCCGATCTGGTTGGTCATGGTTCCAGACGGGCAGAACACCGCATCTTCCATCCCGAAGAGATCCGCCGCCGTCCGCTGGAGCGCGTTGACGGTCTCATCCTCCCCATACACGTCGTCGCCGACGTCGGCGGCCAACATTGCTTCGAGCATCGCCGCAGTCGGGCGCGTGACGGTATCGCTTCTGGCGTCGATGATCTGGGACATTCTGGAATCGCTCGTATCGCTCGTATCGCTCGTTGTAGAGGCCGATCAGTCAACGAATGACGAGCAACCAGTCGCGCGTACCGTCGGTGTGTAAACCAGGCGTCGTCACCCGACCGGAGCTGTCGATGATCGCCGGCTGCGACACCGTAGCGTTGGTCGGATCCACCCAAGCAGCAGTGTATCCAGGCAGCAGAAGCCTCAGATCGAGCGTAATCGTGCGAGCGTCTGTGTTGTCCGTGTTGGTCGGTACGTAGATCACGGCTTGCGACCTGTCCGGCGTCTGGGCCGCCGTCACATAATCGTTAGCGCGCACGTCGAGGTTCAGATCGGTTGTTATCTTCGTACCGCGGCCGGCAATCACGAGCGGCGAGGCTTCATCCGGGACCAACGCGTGCCAGTTGAGCGATGAGAACAGATCGCGATTTTTCTTCGCCTGCAAAATCCAGGTTGTCTCCAAACGGCTTTGCCAGCCACCCAGGAACTGCCAATCCTGCGTGCCGAGAATCTCACCGGGGCTGCCACTCGTCAGCGCCCAGAGTTGCTGGCGGCGAAGCGTTTCGTCCGTCGTGGGCAGACTGCCGTACCAGTCCTCACCTTCGTAGTTGCTCTCGCTGAGAAGCGCCGGACGAGGGTCGCGAGCTCCGGGTGCCCGATTGTAAGCTCGCAGCACCTTCTGGTAGGTCGTGGTGTAGGTGTAGACGAAGTTCCACGCGGCCAGCGGCTGGTAGAAGGCGACGTCGGTAGTCACTGTCTCGTTAGCCAACTGAGTGCTGAACAACCGCGTGTCGCCGGTGGAACGGATGCCATTCAGCAGGTTCTGGAATTGTCCATTGATGGTGTTGTCGTAACCGTTGTAGTCGCCGCCGACGTTCCAGATGATGTTCGGATAGCCGGCATACCTCGTCGCCACCATCTGACCGTACGTGTAGACGTTGGCGTTGGACTGACCGGCGAATACGCCGTTCGGCAGCGTGTTCCAACCATCCATCGGGTACAAAATGACCGTGATGCCATGATTCATCAGGATGGTCATGTAGCTGTCGATCCGAGTCCAGTACGCCTCGTTCCAGGAAGTAACATTCCCTCCGTTGAACGGCACAACGCCGTCATAGGTCGCGCCGCTCGCAGCCGGGCAGCCGTTGGTCGGATGGCCGATCAGAGCTACGATCGCCGTGTTGAAGCCGAGGCTTTCGCGGCTTGCCGCCCACCGCTCGACGTCAGCCGTCGACAGATTGCAAAACATCGACCAGGGCGAGTCGGCCTTGATCAGAATTGGATCGCCCGCCTGGTCTACGAAGTAGCGACCGTTCGAGGAGACACCGGTTACGTAGCGTCGGGTCCGGACGTTGTCAACCGTCACATTGACTCCCGCCGTATTCGTGTTGCCGGCGGCGTCTCGCGCCACCGCCGTCAGCTGCACGATACCGTTTGCAGCACTCGTCGAATTCCATGTCGCGTTATAAGGCGCCGCGACGTCTTCGCCGCCTATCAGCGCACCATTGGCATAAAACCTCACGCCTGCGACACCGATGTTATCGCTGGCAATGGCGCTCAAGACCACATTGCCCGATACCGTCGCACCCGCCGCCGGGCTCGTAATGCTCACATTCGGACTCACAGTGTCCGAGTCCAACACCGTCACTGCGGCGGAAGCTACCGTCTGGCCGCCGGGTCCGGTGCAAGTCAGGATGTAAGTGGAGTTGGTCGTGATGCCAGTCCTGAGCTCTGAGCCGCTCGTTGCCTTGGCACCGCTCCAGCTGCCAGAAGCGTTGCAGCTGGTCGCATTCGCGCTGGTCCAACTGAGCGTTGAAGATCCTCCGCCCGCCACAGCACTCGGAGTAGCCGTAATCGCTGCGGTCGGCGCCGCAGGTGACAAAAACGTGGTCGCCGAGCTGGATGAGCTGTCGGCACTCTGGTTGCCAGCGACATCGTAAGCCCGAACCGTATACGTGTATGTGGTGCTCGGGGTGAGCCCGGTATCTTGGAAAGTCGTTGCGCTGGTTGTCGTGCGCACCAGGCCATTGCGAAAGATGCGGTAACCAGCAACAGCAACGTTGTCGGCGGACGCTGCCCAGGACAAATCGATCTGGTTATGAGAGACGGCGGTTGCACTGAACCGATCCGGCACGCTCGGCGCCTCGCCGTCGGATCCACTCAACCTGAGTTCATTGACTTCAGCCGCAGTCAGGGCGCGGGCGTACAGCCAGGTGTCATCGACCTGACCATTCGAGTAAGACCCCTGTATCTCTCCAATATTGAACGCAGACGTATTGACGGTCGTGGTGTCCGGAACCGTGCCATTGAAACTCAAAGTCCTCTGCACGCCATCGACGTATGCTTTCAGCCGGTTCGCGTTACCGTTGAGCGTACCGTCATACACCAGAGCCACGTGGTGCCAGGCAGTGTCGCTGAGCGGGAGGTACCCGTATGTGTCCGAGCCATTGCTGAGCTGGAAGTACAGATTGCCGTCCTCCCACGCCTCGATAGCTACATCATGGTTGGTGGTTTGCTTACCAACCAGCACCATGCCTCCGGCCACCGAACGCTTCATCCATGCAGCCAATGTCAGCTTGGTCACGCCGCCGATCGCTGCAATATCGCCCAGCGTTACATTGTCAGCCTCGTTGAGCGTCAGGCCATTGCCAACGATGCCAGCTGTCCAGGTCGGCGTTCCGGAAAAAGTACCATTGTGACCATTCCCGCTATCGTCATTCAGCACCGTTCCGCCTGGCTGGTCATAGCTCCAGTGCGCCACCAGGTCGGCATTCGAGGGCACGGCTGCTACGTTGTTGCTGACTGCGAGAAGCGCCATCGCTGCACACAGCGATCGGCCGACGTATTTGGACCATGCTGCTAGCGATGCAATAGGTGTCGTCGCCTGAAATGATTTGGCCATGTAGATCATCGGGTCGTGAAAAAAAATCTGCGGCCTTTCTACGCGAGCAGCATCCACAGTGCCACCATTGCACCGTGGACATGACTGATTCTTCGCGTTCCATGATACGCATTCGCGAACGATGCGATTCAGAACCTGGCAGATACGCCCAATGAAATCGCCCGGCCGAGCGAATCGTAACGCTGCGGAACCGAGTTGTTATAGGTGAGGCTGATGTCTCTCGAGTCCGGCATGATCGGCGCAGACTTGTCCAGGACGTTGGTGACGACCAAACGCAAATCGACCCGCTCCCAGACGTTGGTTCCCAAGGAAAGATCGAAATAGTCGGCAGCGTCGAAGCGGAAATATGAGGTCCGCGCGCGGTCAGGAGTGCCGCCAATCGCGGGGTCACCCGAATTGTCTGCATTGGTCAGCGATCCGATGTGCCGCCAGTTGATAGAAGCGCTCAGCAGCTTGTTCGGAGTCGTATAAGTCGTTCTGAGACTATGCATCCACTTGGGGACCAGCTGGCCGCACCCGTTACCGTAGTAGCCGGCGCAGTTGCGGTTCGGCAGCAGCGGGGAATCCTGGCCCCCTGCATTGGTGGTGCGCGTGCCATTGAAACTCGAATCGAGCCGCCCGCCGTTGGCAAAAGCGAAGACGTATTGGCCTTGGAAGTCCCAGCCACGAGTGGCCGACTTATAGTAGTTGGTGGTGCCGGCGCGATAGAACCCGGTCGCCGGGTTGCTCGAAGGCGTACTAAAGATTGTTCCCGTTCCCGGGTTGCGGACAATCCCCGAACAGAAGAATGGATTTCCTCCGGAATCTACGCAGCCATTACGAAAGTAATCGGCGTCGTTGTAGCCGAGCGAATTGTCGATCCTGATGTCGAACCAGTCCGCGGACAGCGCAAGATCGCGAAGGAACCGAGGCCGCATGACGATCCCCAAGGTCTTTGTATATGCGGTCTCCGGATCGGCAGTGAATCCGCCGATTTTGACGGTGCAATTTCCGTCCGGGCAGTTCAACGTCGGGCTGCCATAGAGGTTGTCGGGAAGTCCGGTGGCGCGACAGACCTCGATCGACGCGTCCGGAATGCCATCCGCACCCGGCGCGCAAGGGTCTTCCAGGGCACGGGTGTCGTAGGAGACGCCGCTCGCCTGCCGTACTTCGATGACGGTCGGGGCGCGCTGCGCTTTGTTATAAGAGCCGCGGAATGTGAAGTCCTCGACCGGCGCCCACAACGCCTCCGCCTTGTACGTCGAGAACCGGTCGGGATTGTTGGTGTATTTCGAGATGCGGTAGCCGCCGTTGAGCTGCACCAGGTGCGCCCAGCGGTGCTCCTCGATGAGGGGCGCCTGCACTTCGAAATTCGCTTCATTCACGCTTTGAGAAATCGAAAAGTCTTCGCCGCCATTCTGCTCCCGGTAGATGGCGTCGGCGTGGGAGTCGAAAGCTTCCCGACGGTATTCGAGGCCGAATGCAACGGCGACGCCCTGTTTCGCCAGCGGCGAAGTGACGCCGTAGCGGCCGAGGTCGCCCGACAGTGATGCGACCAGATCCTTGAGCGTGCCAACTCCCGTGGTCGTGCCGCTTTCAGCCGTGGAGAGATAGTCGACGAGACCCGCATCGTTGTTGTTGGCATGAAAGGCATCGAAGGGAACGCACGCGACGTCGGCACCTGAGACTGCCGACGCGCACTTGGGCACGCCGGCGACGCTCACGACGTTCAGTGAGTTGTTCACCTTGTCGAAGTCGGGGAAATCGGCGGCCGTCTGATCCTGCCTGTTGCGGGCGTACACGGCGCTGACATCGTAGTTCCATGCCGCGGCTTCGCCAAACCGGCCGCGAACTCCTGCGTTGGTGCGAATTCCCTTGTTGACGTATTCGTCGAGGGAATAAGGCAGCGAGTTGAACCGATAGCGGACGTCGAGCGGAACCAGAGTCGAAGTTCCAGCCTGTGCGCCGCATAGAGTCGACGCCTGAGATGCCGAAAGGAAAGGATTGTTGCAATTGACCTGGTACGGCGTGGAGCCGTACGCCGTGTAACTGAAGACGCGCGTCGGGAAACGATTATAGGATGTGTCTTCCGACCACATCGTGTTCGCATAGACCTCGGCAGCTGGCGTTATTTCAAAGCTGGCGAAGCCGCCCGCCGTCCATCGTTCAAACTCGCGCTGGTACGAATAGCCGTCGTAAGGATTGGCGGCATTTCCAGCCCCCGCGCCATAGGGCACGAAACTGCGATCGCCGTTTGGATTGTTGACGTACGCCGCACCGTTGTTTGCTCCGCTGCGGGGCGAAATGTATCCGCTGGCGGAGTACGTCGAAAGCTGGCAGCTGAGCGTATTGTTTGCGCCAACGGCGGGGATATAACACGCCGACGTCGAACGTGCGCCGTAGGGTACGAGCTCCGCCTGCCGGTAGTTCAAAAAGGCCGACGCGTTCAGGCGGTCGTCAAACAATCCGGTTCCTGCCGTCAGCGTGATATCGGTCCGGCCGCCATCGGTTGTGTTGCCCGTACGAGAGGGGAAGCCCGAGGCGGCAGCCGCGTCGGTCACGAAGTTCCGTTTGTTGTCGTGCTGGTAGAAATCATAGTTGGCGTCGAGACGAACGCCTTTGAAATCTTTCTTCAGAACGAAATTGATCACGCCGGCGACGGCGTCGGATCCGTATACGGAGGAAGCGCCGCCGGTAAGTACGTCGACTCGCTCGATGAGCGCAACCGGAATGATGCTGGTGTCCTGCCCGTTCTGGGTTCCGAGGCGCAGCCCGTCGACGAGCACCAGGGTGCGCTCGAAGCCGAGATTTCTCAGCTTCAGACGCTGCCTGCCATCGGAATCCTGGTAGTTCTGCTGGCTGTCGGGTGCCGCCTGCGGCAAACGGTTGATGATTTCCTCGACGTTGACCGGCGCCTGCTGGAGAATCTCCTCCGATGTGACGGTGCTGATCGGCCCGGCGGAAGTCATGTTGGGCCGACCGATACGAGAGCCCGTGACAACGATCAAATTCATGTCTTGACCATGATCGGATGGATCGGCGCCCTCCGCCGTGACTCCCGGAGCGGCAGCTGGCGTGATGAGCAACGCGCCCGTGATGTCTTCATGAACGGTGAGCGACGTCCCTTTGAGCAGTTCGATGACTGCTTGTTGTGGAGTGAAGGCGCCGCTCAGGCCCGAGGTGCGCAACCCTTCGAGCTGGTCAGCCTGATAGACCAGGTCGACGTCGACCTGATTCGCGAGAGATTCGAGCGCCTGAACGAGGCCGCCAGCCGGTACTGTGATTTGTCTTGGCGGGTCGGCCATCGCGTGCGCGGACCACGCAAGCAAACCTACAAATGCAATGAGTGCGGATTTGATCGTGACCGTCCTGAACATGGGCTCTCCCTGTAAACGGCTCTATTCCAGCTGGCCGTGTAACAACCGGGACGAACGAGCGCGGAAGATCACGTATTCGCGGAATGTCGAAAGCTACTCCAACGTGGCTTCACCACCTCCGGCATCGTGGGCATCGTTGAGTATGATCCGGCCGTCGCTGTACTGTGCATGGATCGGAAACCCATGTTCGAGAAGCCGTACGAATGCCTCGAAGCCATTGGGTCGAAACTTCCCGCTGATGCGGATCCCGGCGACCACCGGATCTTCGATCACAATCTGTCGCTCGTTGTAGCGATTGAATTCGGCGATCACTGCAGTGAGCGGCGTCTCGCGGAACGTGAGGTAGCCGGATCGCCAGGTCAGATGGTCGTCAACCTCCAGCAACGGCAAATTGCGGACGAGGACGCCTGATTCTCCAGCATTCGCCACCGCTCCCGCGACCAGCAGCGTTGCAGGTTCCGGCGAACCGGCCGTCTTCCGCGATGCCGCCGTCAGCGAGTCATCTTCGAGCCGGACCTTGCCCTCCGTCACCAATACCTGCACCTCGTCTCCCGTCCGTCGGACGGAAAATTTGGTGCCCACCGCGATAACTCGCTTGTTGCCGACTGTTACGACAAACGGCCGACGCGGATCCCGGGCAACCTCGAAAAAAGCCTCGCCGCGTTCGAGCTCCACGCCTCGAACCTGGTCGGTTACAGCGAGACGGATCGCGCTGTCGGTGTTGAGCATGACCTTGGATCCGTCCGACATCGGTATGGATGCCAGACCGCCCACGGGGGTGCGGTAGTAGAAACCCGAAGTTGCAAGATACCAGGTCAAAGCCGCTGCGACTGCGAGGACGAGTCCAGCAGCCAGAGCGCGTGTTGACCAGCTTCTACGTGGCGGCGCTTCGTCCGAGCGATGCACCGTCCCACTGCCTTCATGCCGATCGAGAAAGGGAGACGGGTGCCAGCTATTCGGCGGCGGCACGATGCCTGGCTGCATGCCGGCGCCCAGAGCTTTCAGACGCCGCGCCTCGCCCCATACCGCTTCGAGGCGGATGAATGCGACCATGTGCGCGGTGGCGCCATCCAGCCAGGATTGCAATTCGCGCTCGTCGTCCTCAGACCAACGCCCGCTGTCGCGCTTCGCGAGCCAGGCGGCGGCGCGGTCTTCAATCTGACTGCTGGTTTCCATGCCCGGACTTACCTTTGACGAACTCTGCCCCATCCGGTCGCGACGACTCCGTCATTTCCTTCAGCGTGCACTCTGCCAGGAACATTTCGGCAAGCAACTTCACACCTTTCAAAACATGACTCTCTACCGTGCGCTCGCTTATTCCCAGGCGCGTCGCGACCTCCTTCTGGGAGATTTCATCAACGCGCCTGAGCCAAACTACGTCGCGACACTTAGGCGGCAACTGATCAAACGCGCGCGCCAGCCGCTTCAGCTCCTGTCGAGCATCGAGCCGCCGTTCCGGCGACACCTCGTCCAGCAAGACGTTCAGGTCGGCAATATCCCCGACTGACTCGATCGAAACGATGCGGTTGCGACGCACGCGATCTGCCATGAGATTCCGCGCGGTGACGAACAGAAACGATTTGGGGGAAACAGGCCTCACCTTGGCCGCCGCCTCGTAGATACGGACGTAGATCTCCTGCCGCAGGTCATGGATCTCATCCCGCCTGGCCCAGTGCCGATGGAGATAGCGCACGAGCGCTGCCTCGTGCACGAGGATCTCGCGGGCAAACCAGCCTTTCAGAGACTTGTCCACTACCGCGAAGATTGTGCGAAGTTGAAGTACAAAGCAATCGACCTTGCCCTCACCGCTGTTTCCGCACTACTGTGGGCCCGTCATCTCACGGACTGGAGGACACGCACATGAAGTTTCGTGCAATGTTTGCTTTGTTGTTTCTCGCCGCGGCGTGCGCCTTTGCTGCCACTGTGTCGGCATCGGCGTTGTACGTCGGCACGCAGCAGGGATGCAACGAAGGTATCGTCACCACCGATCCCAACCTGATGGGATGCGCAACCGCTCCCTACGGCTTCACCGGACCCCAGCACTATTCGACGGTGCCTTTGTTCTCGGGTCTGACGCCAGGTGTGAACGCCGGCCTCGTGTCCACGTATCCGGATTTCCTCGGCGGCACCACGCGCTTCATTGGTTATGCTGTGTTCAATGGCGATCCCACCAAACGCCTGTACAGCGGCGGGGTCGAGGGTTGTAACAAGGGCTATGTGTCCAACGACCCGAACTTCCGCGGGTGCTCGGCATCGTTCATCGGGTACGCGAACTTTTGATGGACCGTCGATGCGGTCGAAGTTGTCCAGCAAGCCAAGCTACAAAACAAACACAAAACCAAACCCTCATTCATCTTTCACTGTCTTCTTCCGCGGACACTCGATATTCCCTATTTATATGTAGTACTTTCCGCACCCTCGCAAGGAAACCGGAAAGGATTCATTCTCGATGCCCTCCCTATCGAATGGCCGCACGCTGTGCAGCCTTGGCGTGTTCTTGTTGCTGGGCGCTTGCGGTGGCGGAGGCGGTGGAGGCGGCGCATCGAACACGCCACCACCGGGAGGTAATTCACCCCCGCCGGGACCCATGCCCACGTTCAGTGTGGCAACGCCGACTTTGAACTTTGCGAGCGGCATTCCAAACAACACGCCGCCGGCGAGAAAGATTCTGGCATCGATCAGTGGACCCGTGAGTGGCGCCCTCTACGTCCGCAGCGCGAGCACCATCACCAATGTCGCCATCGATTTGAATTACAGCAGCCAGGCGGGCCAGACGCCGACCATCAACATCGTCGCCACGCCGGTTTCAGCGAGCCTTGCAACACCCGGCACATACACCGGCACGGTCACGCTGACCGCTTGCGTCGACGACTCGACCTGTCAGACGAACCAGCTGCCCGGCAGCCCGCAGACAGTGAATATCACCTATACAGTCGAATCGGACGTGACGTTTGTTCAAGGCGATGTCGTTGCGCCACGCGTAGCCATCTCCGGTCAGTCGGGAACGCTGCGAATTCGCGGCCGCGGATTGTCGACCGCAACTGACGTGCGATTCGGCACCACCGCTGCTACAAACGTTCAGGCGGACCAACTCGCGGGCGACACCACGCTGAATGTGACATATCCGGCGTTGGCCGCCGGCAGCTATCCGGTGACCGTCAACTCTGGGGCGATCCCATTTACGGGAACGTTGGTGGTCGTGGATCCGCCCAACTACGCGGCGACCACTCTGCAATATCCGTCGACGCCGCAGGAGATCGGCGGAATCTTCTACGACGCGGCCCAACAGGCGCTGTTCGTAGCGGCACGCTATGCCGACAGCCAGGCGAATCAGTTACTGAAGTTTCAACGCAGCGGTAATGCGTGGCTCGCGCCCGTCGCTGTATCGGTGCCGAAAATCCAGGACGTCGCGCTGTCGGCGGACGGCACAGTTCTATTGGCTGTGACCGATACGGCGATGATGGAATTCGATCCCGCGGGTCTTGCGGCGCTGGGCACGTATCCCGTGCTGGACAATCTGATCAACGCGGGAACGGCTTATCTGCAGAATCTCGCGGTGGCCAATGACGGCTACGCTTTCGTAACAACGGGCGGCGCCAACCCCAGCCACGAGTTTCTATATTCGGCCGCGCGCCATTCGTTTATTACGCTCACGTCGGCGAACACCTCGCCGCCGGCCAGTCTCGATCCGCGGCTGTACTTCGGCAATCCGGGCGTCAGTGGCGATGGCAGCCTCGTGGCCATCACGCAGGATCCGAGATCGACGGCGCAGAATCCGATGAGCACCCGGCCGTGCCTGTATGTCTACGACACCGGCGGCCAGCGCTCGGGCTTCCTGGGCTTCCGTTCCGCCACCTACACCGATCGCGACCGCTCACAATCGCCGCGCTCTGCCAGGCCTGCGCTCGATCGCACGGGAAGAAGAATCGTGCTGAACGGTCCGTCGACGGTCGTTCTGGATCGCGCTTACGGTGCTCGCGGCACGCTGCCGAGTACCACTCGCGCCGTTGCTTTGAAGCCGGATGCGTCGCGCGCATACACCTTCGATGCGCCGAGCGGCGACGACTCCGGAATGTTTCTAACATTCGACCTGAGCACTTCGCTTACCGGCGACTCGCAGTACTCGCCGCTCGACGCAGGGATTCCAATGACGCCGGGCAACGGCACGGGCGCCATCGCGATGACCATCACGCCGGATGGAGGCACAGTGTTCGTTGCAGGCGTGGCCGGCGTTTACGTCCAGCCCGTGCCTTGAGGTAGCAAACGCTAGGGTGATTGAGCGGGTCGTTCGCGTCATCGTGCGACCCGCCCCGTCGATGCGGAATGCGCGTTCGAGAGGTGACTGTCACTCCGCCTTGGAAACCAGCAGCGGCCCGATGATCGCTTTTGCCTGCGTCACGCACTGATCGAAGTCTAATCCGGCACCGATCACGTCGATTTCTGCAAATTCTCGTCGCAAGATATCTTCTCGCTTCAGCAACGCTTCCAGAAACGCCGCGCCATGACGAACCATAAATGGCATCGCAATTCGCAGTTGCTCGGGTTCTTAGGCGCTGACAGCGCACAGATCGAACAGGTCTCGTCCTTTGGCGCGATCGCCACGATGCCACATCTTTTTGGCAATGATCTCGGCCGACGTTTCCACGCGAATCTTTCGACCACGATAGTCGATGATTTCATATGGAACCTCAGTCAGCGACGCGCCAACCACCACGTCAATCTCACCCTCCGGAAGAAACAATTTGATGTACTCAGTGGCCTCTTCGTAATCGGCGCTGATGCTCTCAGCGGCATCGCTCAGTCGCGGATTGACAAAGCCGAGGTATTGCGGATCCGGAACAAACAGGTCGATATCTTTGCTCTGGCGATGTGCGATGCGCAGCATCAGCACGGTGCCACCACCAAAAGTCCAGTGGGCATCCTGAATCTGTTGTTCCAGGTGCGACATGAGCCGCAGTGCGCGGGGAAACTAGGAGGTCCACACCACCGGCCGCTTCAAGTTGAGATGAGTCATCCCCAGATGTCGCGTCGGCTCTTCACCTGACGCGCCAGCGTCCGGTAGTTCTTCCAGACGTCCTCACGGCTGATGTTTTCCTCTTCGTGCACTTGCTCTGCGACGGCCCCCAGCAGAGACACCGGTGCATCATCGAGGAACGCATGCAGGTGTGGAATGTATTTCTCGGCCAACTTGCCCGAAGCAAGCATTCGCTTCAATGCCGGCGCAACGAGCCGCGTCTTGTAACTCACGCTCGCCGTAGCCGCAGCCCGGGTCAGCGGCTTCATCTTCGGAACTCTGGGGGCTTTCGAGCGCCCTACATCCACGCGCAGCATCAACCCAAGCACAGATGCGAGTCGCTCCGCCTTGTTGAGCCCCAGATCCGGAGCGGCACACGTCTCGATCTGATTGACCGTTTGACGAGACAGGCCGCTCAGGTGAGCAACCCGAGCCTGACTCAAACCCATCTCCGTTCGTCGCGCACGGAGCGCATGCCCCAGTTCGTGGATCGCACTCATTGCGACATCATGAGGGTGGGCAATAGAATGTCAAATATATGCGACATTAACTCAGACCGAAGAGGCAACAGACCCGCACGGTTGCTCGTCGCAGCCGCCTCGACTGCACAGTTGCGCCTAAGCCATTCCACTACGACATCGATGCAATGTGGACGCGGGTGATTGGCGTCAGACCCGTGCCGCGGCAGGCTGCAATCGCGGGCCTGCAGCCTGGGCCAGTATTTTCTTCCTTCGCTACTTCGAGTTTGTAACAATCACGCTCAAAGGCGGCGATGGACGTACCGCCTCACGAACTCACGCAAGGAGCACGAGTGTCATGAAGACCGGTCTGATGAGCGCCGTCGGCTCGCTCACTATATTGTTCGCGATCTCCTCCGAAGCCGCGGCGCCGAGCGAACAGTTGGAAAAGCTCAGAAGCGAAACGGAATCAGGGGCCGCGGCAAAACTCACATCGACGTTGCTGGCGCTGAAAGACCTGCCGAGGACAGTGGGAGCAGCGAGGGCACGTGGACGTGGGCTGCCGTTGGACCAGGCGCTCGGCATTCGTAACGGTTATGTGCTCGTTGCTGCATACGGGCCAGATCCGCAGGCATTGCGTGTGGCGCTGGAAGCGAAGGGACTGATCCGCGCCAAGGTCCATGCAACATCGGTATCCGGCCGCGCGCCTGTCGAGCGCATCGCTGAGATGGCCGAGATCCCCGGCCTCACGTATATGAAACAATCGATACCCGAGTTGAGCGCCGGGCGGGTTACGTCGCAGGGAGACAAGGCGCTGTATAGCGAACTGGCGCGCCAGCAGTTCGGTGTCGACGGAACGGGCGTGCGCATCGGCGTCATTTCGGATAGTTACAACTGCCTGTCGCCCCTTTCGGATCCGGGGACCCCGTACACGAGCGCGGAAGAAGACATCGCCAACGATGACCTGCCGGCAGACATCCATGTGCTGCCGGCCGGTGCGGAGTGCAACGAGGACGATGCGAACTCCGACGAGGGCCGCGCCATGATGCAAATCATTCATGACGTAGCACCCGGCGCTTCCCTCTCCTTCTACTCCGGATATCACGGTGAAGAAGACTTCGCGGCAGGCATCCTGCAACTGGCGGCGGACGGTGCGAAAGTCATCGTCGACGACCTCCGCTATGGCGACGAGCCGGTGTTCGAGAACGGAGTCGTCGCGAAAGCCGTCAACGCCGTCAAACAGCAAGGCGTCACTTATTTCTCAGCCGCAGGAAACGAGGGGCGGCGTGCTTATGAAGCCGCGTTTCGGCCTGTGCGAGTCGCAGGCACGCAGGAGCTGCGGCACGACTTCGATCCTGGCAGAGGCGTCGACACACTCCAGCACGTGGTGCTCACGGAAGCGGGCTTCGAAGTGATGTTTCTAAACTGGGACGACCCCTCCATTTCGGCGAATGGCATCAACGGCGCCGCCAGCAATGTCGATATCGTCGTCTATGACATGCAGGGCCAGCCGCTGCCGCTGTGTACCGATCCGACGTTCGAGGGCACGCTGTGCCAGGTTCCCGGCGTCGCGAATAACATCGGCCGCGATCCGACCGAGATTGCGCAGATCTGGAACTTGAATTTCGAGCCCGATGCGCCGCCGGTGGATCTGCAGATTGGCATCGAAGTGCGGTCCGGCCCGGGGCCGAAGCGCATCCGCTACCGACACACCTCGATTCTCACACTGGCCGAATACGATACGCAGAGCTCGATGATCTTCGGACATGCGAATGCCGAAGGTGCAGAGGCTGTCGGAGCGGCATGGTGGTTCGACACAGCTGCCTACGGGGCTGCCAATCATCCGATCTGCAACTACGCATGCGTGAATGCGTATTCGTCCGCAGGCGGCACGCCTCTGCTCATCGACGACCATGGCGAACGAAGAAACATTCCATATCTCGGCTTCAAGCCCGGCGTGACCGGCCCCGACGGCGGCAACACGACATTCTTCTCCAGCGTCAGTCCGTTGCGGGCACCCGGTGAGCCCGACGCATTTCCGAACTTCTTCGGCACATCGGCGGCAGCACCGCACGTCGCTGCCGTGGCCGCACTGTTATTGGATCAAAGAGCCCGAGACATCGCGGCAAATAAACACTTCATCGGCCCAAAGAAACTGACGCCCGATCTGATCATCGCCGCCCTGCGACTGAGCGCAGACGACATCAAACGTCGTGCCCTCGAAGCCGAAGATGCGACCAAAACGCAGGCGATCCGCGAAGGCGAAGGCTTCGACTTCGACAGCGGCTTTGGTTTGGTGAACGCGCAGCGAGCGCTGGAGCTGACCCGAGGTTTTTAACAACGTTTCGTCGCAGGCCGCGCTCAGCCGTTCAGGTGCGCCCAGACTTTCGAGATGACCACCGACCCTTCGCCGACCGCCGAAGCGACTCGCTTGACCGAGCCCGCGCGAACGTCACCGACCGCGAAAATTCCCGGTTGCGAGGTTGCATAGGGCGAGTCCGCCCCCGTCGTTGCACCCGTCACGACAAAACCTTTCGAGTCGAGCTCGACGAGCCCGGACAGCCAGGCGGTGTTCGGTTCTGCGCCAACCATGATGAACAGCGCGCGAGCCGGCAGCACTCGGGTCGTTCCATCACGGCTGTTGTGGACAGTGACCGCATCGAGCTGCTCTTGGCCCTGCACCGAAACCACCGCTGCGCCGTATTCAATCGTGATATTCGGATCCGCCTGCAAGCGGTTGGACAAATAACTCGACATGGACGACGCGAGCGACGAGCCGCGCACGAGCAGTCGAACGTGACTCGCTGTGCGGCTCAGGAACATGGCTGCCTGGCCAGCGGAGTTGCCGCCGCCGATGATGACGACGTCGCCACGTTTGCAGTAGCGTGCCTCCATCTCAGTGGCGGCGTAGTACACGCCCGCTCCCTCGAACTCTGCGAGGCGGTCGATCGGCAAGCGTCGATACTGAACGCCAGTCGCGACGACGACGGCGCCAGCCAGGACACGTTGTTCGTTATCGAACGTCGCGCAGAACCGCCCATCGTCCTGCCGCTCCAGCTTCACCACACGCCGCGGCATGACGAATCGTGTGCCGAACTTCATCGCTTGAACCCCGCCGCGCCAGACCAGATCAGCACCGGAGATCCCCGTGGGAAAGCCCATATAGTTTTCGATCCGGCTCGATGTTCCGGCCTGGCCGCCGATGGCGATGTCTTCGACGACCATCGCACTCAAACCTTCGGCTCCCGCATAGACGCCGGCCGCGACGCCCGCCGGACCGCCGCCGACGATCAGCACATCGATCGGCTCTCGATCGCCCAGATCGAAATTGAGCCCCAGAAGACGAGCGACCTTGTCGGGCGTCGGATCGGACACAACCTTGTCACGGCCATAAATGACCGCTGGCTTGTCTGCGACGATCGCGCAGTTCGTTGCGAGCTGGCGGGCTTCGGGACTGCCGATTGCGTACGACGAATAAGGCAGGCGGTTGCGGCTGACGAACTCGACGATGCGGCGTACGTCTTTATCCATTTCTTCGCCGATCACCGCGAGCGGGCCATCGCGCGAGTCGAGTTGACGGCGCCGGCGGGCTGCGAGCACGGTGATGATGATGTCTGACATCTCCGGCATTTCAGACATCAGGCGCAGCATTGCCGGCCGCGGCACTTCCAGCACCTGGGTGTCCCGAACGGCACGCATCGGCAGCGACCAGACGCCACCGTTGAGGAAGGAAATCTCGGCCATGAACTGCGTTGCCCCGAGCGTCGATGGCACCAGGCGCTCGCCGGTGAACGGGTTTACGACTTCGATCTCACCTTCTTCGACATAGTAGAAGCGGTCAATGGCGTCGCCGAGTTGCACGACGAACGTTCCCGCTGCATAACGCGCAACCGAGCCTTCCGCGCGCATCGCTGCAACATGGGCGGGCGCCAGCGGCACGCGTTGCATCTCTCTCAGGTCGCGGCCGATCGTTTCCAAGGCACATCTCCATTATTGAGTGAACCGCCGTCGCGGCTGGTCACACTATGCTCGATACGGGCCGTGAGGCAACCCAGCCGATTGACCGGCCCGCATAGAACGATGCGACGCTAACGACGGATGAAATCGACAAAGGCGCGCAGCGGGCCAGGCAGGTAGCGGCGACTCGGGTAATAAAGAAAAGGACCCGAGAAGCGCAGCCACCAGGGTTCCAGCACTGGCTCCAGCGCGCCGCTGTCCAGATGCGGACGCAGCCAGTCCTCGAACAAGTAGATGATGCCTGCGCCCGCAATGGCGGCGTCGACTTTGAGATCGGTGGCAGCACCCACGCGTACGATGAGCTGACCGGTCGGTTCCAACTTTACGATCTCACCGTCACGCTCGAACTCCCATTCAGTCAATGCGCCGCTCGCGAAGCGGCCGCGCAAGCAGGCGTGATTCATCAAATCACGCGGATGTTCGGGCCGACCTTTGCGATCCAGATATGAAGGCGCCGCCGCGGCCGCATAGCGCTGCTGGCGTGGACCGATAGGAATCGCGACCATGTCCTGTTCGAGCCGCTCTTCATAACGAATGCCGGCATCGCAGCCGGCGGCCAGCATGTCCACGAAGTTGTCGTCGGCAATGACTTCGAGATTGATCTCCGGATAAGCGGCCAGGAACGGCGGCACGATTTTCGGGAGCACCAGCCGCGCAGCACTCACCGGCACGTTGAGTCGCAGCGTGCCGGCCGGCCGATCGCGGAAGCCGTTCACCACATCCAACGCCGTTTCGATCTCCACCAGCGCCGGGCCGAGCCGTTCGAGCAGCTGCGTTCCCGCTTCGGTTGGAACAACGCTGCGCGTGGTGCGATTGAGCAGCCGGACGCCGAGCTTTGTTTCCAGCCGGCGCACCGCTTCACTGAGACTGGATGCGCTGCTGCCAACGGCACGCGCCGCGTCCCGGAAGCCGCCGGAGCGTGCCACCGCAACGAACGCCGTCAGGTCGCTCAGGTCGGCCATCATTGTGCGAATTCCCGAACAGGGTGTGCAGGTTGAGCCAGATTATCCCACGCACCGCTCCTGTGTACGCTTTCCGGCATTCGCAAGGAGACAGATATGACTCACCTCGGCACGACCTTCAACCTCGGCGATTGCACCGTGAAGCGGATGGGCTACGGCGCCATGCAGCTCGCCGGCCCGGGCGTCTTCGGGCCACCGAAAGATCGGCGGGCCGCCGTCGATGTGCTGCGGACGGCAGTTGCCAGTGGAGTCAATCACATCGACACCAGCGACTTCTATGGCCCGCACATCACCAACCAGATCATTCGCGAAGCGCTGGCGCCCTATCCTGACGACCTGGTCATTGTCACCAAGATCGGCGCGAAGCGCGGCCCGGACGGATCCTGGAACCATGCGTTTTCAGCCGAAGAAATCACCAGCGCTGTGCACGATAACCTTCGCAACCTGGGCGTGGATGCACTCGACGTCGTCAACCTGCGCGTCATGTTCGATGTGCACGGGCCGGCTGAAGGCTCCATCGAGGCGCCGCTGGCAGCACTGGCGAAGTTACAACGCCAGGGCCTCGTCCGCCGCATTGGCCTGAGCAATGTGACGCGCAAGCAGGTGGATGAAGGGCGAGCGATTGCAGATATTGTCTGCGTGCAGAACTACTACAACCTGGCCCATCGCGCCGACGACGCGTTGATCGATGTGCTTGCGGCGGAAGGTATTGCCTATGTGCCGTTCTTCCCGCTCGGCGGCTTTTCGCCGCTGCAGTCGGGCGCGCTGTCCGATGTTGCAAACAGCCTGGGGGCGACGACCATGCAAGTCGCACTCGCCTGGCTGCTGCAGCGGTCGCCGAACATCCTGCTGATCCCGGGCACTTCTTCGGTCGCGCATCTGCGTGAGAATCTCGCTGCCACCACGCTGCAGTTGCCGAAGGACAAACTGGAGGTGCTGAACAAGATCGGCGCTCAGGATCCGGCACGATGAACGCTCGCGCTCAGCGGCTCAACAATGCCGTCACCGTCAAGCGCCATTCGCTCGGATCTTGCGGAGTGTTGAATTGTTGTTCGATCCTGGCCGCGTGCAGCACCCTGGCGGGATAGACGATCGCACGATTGAATTTCAATTCACTGCAGAAGACAGTCTCGAACAGCAGACTGTCGCCGTTGGCGTACTCCTGCTTCGGAGCGCCGTGGATTCGCAGATCGTTGTTCAAGGCCAGCTGGTAGTTGCTGACGTTCTCCGACGTTATTTCTTCGTAGCCAGTCCGCCGGTGCCGGTAGAACGCGGTTCCGGAAAACCTGGGGCCGCAGAGATAAATCACCACTGCGAGCAGGTTGGGATCGGTGGAATCATAGTGAGGAATACACTGGATGGGCCGCAGGTCCTTGCTCGCAGTCGTCACCACAGAAAAGAAACTTGCATCGGCACTGATGACCTGCTGGCTCTCCAACATGCCGCTGCGTTGAAGGATGGGCGTGAGCCAGGCGCGGAAGCCGATTGAGAAGCTCTCGGGCAGTGCGGCCCGCACGCCAGGATATAGATTGCTCGGGTCTGCGCCGTAAGATTGCGCGAAACCCAGCGCGGCAACGTCTTCAGGCTGGTGAAAGACGTCGTCGATCACGCTCACCTGGATGCCGCGCCGGCCGATCCGCACCAACTCGACTTCCGCATCGGGATTGAATGCGAACACAGTCATGGCGGCGCTCGAACTAACTTGTACTACCCTGCCAGGCGCGAGTGAGCGCACTGCGCTGGTTCTTGAGCCGGATCAGGTTGAAGATCTGTCCGCTCGCGATCATCACGGCATAAAACAGATCGAGCGTCCCGGACTGCCACAGGCTGGTGACTTCCCCGGCGTCGAGCTGTTTGAACTTTTCCTCGTCCAGGCCGTACAGCCCCTGCACCTGCAGCGGCTTGCCGTCGTCCAGCACGATATCGAGCATCATGGGAGCCAGCAGATCCAGGCGCAGCGCGGTCGCGATGAATTGTTCGGTCGCCGTTCTTCCCGAAACCAACTCGCCGAGAATGGCCAACATCTCTTTGAGATACGCGGAGTCGCTGCCATCGGCATTCAGTATCGTGCGGGTGCCAGCGCCGTCCAGACAAGGACTGTCCAGGTCGATGCATAGAACGTTTGCTGCACCCGGGGCGTCATCGGTGCCCACGTAAAACGGCTGTCGCCGCACATTCAACGGCACGTAAGCCACGTCGAGCTCGGTTCCGGACCAGAACAAATTCTCTTCCAGCCCCAGGCCGCTCAGCGCGTACGGAGCGAAACGGCCGGTCTCCGGATGTTTTGCGAACACGATCGGATATTGAGTCGCGGCTTTACGGAATTCGCTCACCACGATTGGGATCAGGTGGTGACGGGCCGCGCACGCCTCGACCTGATCGGCGCGGATCCGCAAGTGCCCGTGTTCGCTGCGTGACAGCTCGACTAAACGCATCCGGCACCTGGCTCCTAGATCTTCTGCAAACCGAACTCTTTGATCTTATCGATCAGCGCGCGATTCTTTGGCAGCGCTCTGGTCCACCGAGCTTTCAATGTTTCGTTCTGCGCGAACGCCCGCTGCGCGCCGGCGAGGTCACGATCCAGCGGCTGGTGGCTGGTGTCCATTCTGAACCCCATGCCGAACAGCACGTACTGGTAGCTCGCGGCAGGAAACATCTCGCAGTTGCTGGTGAAGTCCTGATCGCCCGGCGCCCGATAGCGCCACAGCTCCATCTGCTCCTTCAGGCTGTCCGGAATGCTCGCCGGATCGCGATTGTCGATCCAGAATTTCGAATCGGTGCGCTGGCTCAGAATGTAGTGCAGCTTCAGGAAATCGATGATCCGGTCCCAGCGATACTGGGTCGTTTGGTTGTAGCGATTGGCGACGATGTGCATGGTCTCGCGAGTGGCCGGCAGCATCGTGCTGATCATATCGGCAGACAGCTCGACCAGCACCAGCGCCGATGCTTCGAGCGGTTCGAGGAAACCTCCCGCAAGTCCAACCGCGACACAATTTCCTTTCCAGAAGACCTGCCGATGCCCGCAGGCAATCTTGATCTCTCGGGGTTGCAGATCGCGACTCCTGCTCCCCACATAAGCGCGCAGTTCCTCCACGGCCGCATCAGCAGTGGTGTGATTGCTCGAATACACATAGCCAACGCCGCGACGGCTTTGTAATCCGATATCCCAGATCCAGCCGTGCTTCTGCGCCGTCGATACCGTGTACGGGACGATGTCACTTTGCTCATCCTCATACGGCACCTGCATGGCCAGCGCACGATCGATGAACAGCACATCGCTGCGATCCACGAACGGCACACCCATCGTCTCGCCGAGTAACAAGGACCGAAAGCCGGACGCATCGATGAACAAGTCGGCGCCGAGGCGGCCGGACTTTCGTGTCTGCACGCAGTCGATGTCGCCCGTGTCGCTTCGCACGACTTCGGTCACATCATCGACGATGTGACGAACGCCGAGGTTCTTGACGCAGTGATCGCGAATAAAGCTTGCGAAACGACCGGCGTCCAGGTGATACGCGTAGTTGGCGACGCCCGCATATTCGGGAGTGGTGATCAATTTGGGCGCCAGGCCCTGCTCACACACCGCTTCCTGAAAACAAACCGCATTGGAGAACGACGGCGCCGCGGGCTGCGCCTGCGAATATTTCATCCAGTAAGGCGCGAGATCGAAGCTCGGAAAGCCTTCCGGCAGCATCAGCGGGTGATAGTAGAAGTCCGACGGGTCACCGGTCACCCAGCGAGCGAACTTCGCGCCGTGCTTGAACGAGGCGTTGCATTCGCGAAAGAAGTCGGTCTCCGAGATGCCCACCTTCTTCAAGGTGGAGCGCATCGTCGGCCAGGTGCCCTCACCCACACCGATGATGCCGATGGTCTCGCTTTCGACCAAAGTGATCTCGACCCCGCGGCCGGATCCGGCCGCGTCGCGTGCTGCGAGGATGGCGGCGGTCAGCCATCCAGCCGTACCGCCGCCGACGATGCTAATCGATCGTTCTAGTGGTTCCATCA
>CAMLEO010000093.1 GCA_946478975.1 uncultured Steroidobacter sp. | reverse complement strand
CTCTACCTGCACGGCATGCCGTATTCGTTTGCACCGGCGGTGCAAAAGGAAGTGCCGATGCTGCTCTGGACTTCCGAGGGCTATGCGCGCCGCGCTCAATTGAATTCCGATTGCCTGCACACCGAAGCCGCGCTGCCCGTCAGCCACGACTTTTTCTATCACACCGTGCTGGGCGCGGCCGAGACTCGCGACCAGGTTTATGATCGCCGGCTGGACCTGTTGTCCGGCTGCCGTCGCGGCGGTGGCGGGGAATGACTCTCCACCGCGATTGATTTGTCGCCGTTCGGCGTCTAACCCGACAAGTGAAGCCCGAGTACAGCACCGATGCCGCACTGATTGCCGCCATGTTGGGCGGCGACGAGGCTGCCTTTCGCGTGTTTTTCGAGACTTACTTTCCCCGGGTATACCGGTTCGCCCTGCCTCGGCTGGGTAACGACGCGGAGGCGTGCAAAGAAGTGGTGCAGTCGACGCTCAGCAAAGCGATGCGGGCCTTGGGCACTTTTCGTGGCGAGGCGGCGCTGTTCAGCTGGTTGTGCCAGATCTGCCGCCGGCAGATCGCCGACTATCTGCGCGCTCACAAGCGTCATAACCAAAATGTAGTGCTGATCGATGACACTCCGGGATTGCGCGAGGCGCTGGAGTCGATCGCGGCACCGGCGTCGGATGAGCCGATGCACGGTTATGGCACGGCCGAGACGCGCCGGCTGGTGCAGTCGGTGCTCGACCGGCTGCCGTCGCGGTACGGCGATGTGCTGGAGTGGAAATATATTGAAGGTCGGAGCGTCGAAGAGATCGGCGCATTGCTGGGCGTCGGCCAGGCGGCGGCACAGTCGCTGCTGGCCCGGGCCAGGGTGGCATTTCGCGAAGCATTGGAGACCGTGTTTGGTTCGACCGCGAGCGACGTGCTCGCCGGCATGAGAAAATAGCGCCATGACGACGACGGCATCGACAGATCCTGAGTCCAACGACAGCAGCCTCGAAGAGCTGCTGCGGGCAGTCGGCGCACGCGATGAGCCATCGGCAGATGCCATGCGCGAAGTGCAAGCGGCCGTGCATGCCGAGTGGCAGGCGATGGTCAGCGAGCGTCGCCGTCAGCGTCGCACTGTGGCGTGGCGCATCGCTGCGAGCCTGGTGCTGGCAGTATTCATTGCGACCTTTGCCCGGCGGTTTGTGACATCCGAGCCGGTGCAGGTGGCCAGCGTCGTAAACATCGATGGCCAGATGATGTACACCGCGGAAGACGCGGATGCTCATGCGGGCACTGTCGGCCAGCCGGTGCTGGTCGGTGAAACCATACAAACAAATGCCGAGTCGCGCGCCGCGCTCGCGTTTCCTAACGGTTTGTCGTTGCGAGCCGATCATGGCACGCGCTTTACCGTTGCAGCCGCCGATCGCATCGAGCTGTCCTCGGGCGCGCTTTATATCGACGCGCCGGCGAATCATGCAGGTAAGGATTCGCTGACGATCTCGACGCCCGCCGGCTCGGTTCGTCACCTCGGCACGCAGTACGAAGTGCGCACTCACGCGGACAGCGTTCAAGTGAGCGTGCGCGAAGGCCGCGTGCTGGTCACATCGCCGAACGGCTCGAACAACACGGGCGAAGCCGGGCAGATGTTGCAAATGAACGCCAGCGGCGAAGTCACACGCAGCAATCTGGCTTCCACCGATCCGCAATGGCAGTGGACGCTGGACGCTGCGCCGACGTTCGACATCGACAATCAAACATTGTCGGCGTTCTTGCAGTGGATCGCTCGCGAGACCGGACGCCGCGTCGTTTATTCCTCCCCAAAAGCGGAAGCTGCGGCGGCGGAAGTGAAATTGCGTGGTTCGATTGCCGGCCTGGATGCCGACGCTGCGCTCGCAGCTGTTCTTTCCACTACGCAGCTGCGTCGTTATCGCACACCGGCGGAAGAAATCGGCATCGAGCTGGCCGATTGATTTGAAGCTGCGACCCCGTCCAACCTGAAGAAGCCGCATCGATCGCGGTGGTGGGGTTGGGGGCCGAATGAACCGTTTCACCCGGGTTGCAGCGACCGCACTGACGGCCTCGGCACTGACCGCCCCGCACGTCTCGCATGCCGCCGATACGATGCTCGCGCTCGCTCCTCCGCGCAGCAATGACTCTGCGCAAATGCCGACCGACCGCGAGCTGCAGGATCGCGGCGCCCGCATCGGCCGCATCGAAATCCAGGTCGACGATGTGTTCGAAAATACAACATCCTTGTCGGCGCCGTATCGAGTGGCGAACGGGTTGCACATTTCGACGCATTCACAAACCGTACGGCAGCAGCTGCTGTTTCACAGCGGCGAGCCGTTCAATCGCCGCCTGCTCGACGAAACCGAGCGCCTGCTGCGCGGCCAGCGTTATCTGAACGCGGCCAGCATCACGATCACGAACTACGACGCCACCGACAACACCGCCGACGTTCTGGTGCGCGTCCACGACGTGTGGACCCTGAGCCCCGGCTTTTCCTTCGGCCGCAAGGGCGGCGAGAACAAAACTCGCGTCGAGTTCGAGGACACCAACTTTCTCGGGCTCGGCAAGCACCTGTCGCTGGAGCGCTCCAGCGATGTCGACCGCAGCTCCTGGCGACTTGCCTACACGGATCCGAACTTGTTCGGCAGCTGGTGGACGCTCAAGACCGCTTATTCCACCATGAGCGACGGCACCGAGAAATCGCTGGCGATCGGCCGACCGTTCTACGCGCTGGATTCCCGCTGGAGCGCGGATGTGAGCGGCTCGGACATGCTGAGCTCCATCTCGCGCTACTCGCTCGGCAAGCGCGTCGAGCGCTTCGATATGCAACAGCGGGACTTCTCGTTCGGCGGCGGCATTTCCAGCGGCCTGCACGATGGCTGGGTGACGCGCTATCTCGGCGGCTTTCGTTACGACGATCGTGCCTTCGAGGCGCGCCAGGATGAACCGAATGCGGCGATTCCCGCCGATCGCACCCTCTCCTATCCGTGGGTCGGCGTCGAAATTCTCCAGGACAATTATCTCAGTACGCGCAATCTGGATCAGATCGGCCGCACCGAAGATGTATATCTCGGACGCAGCGCGCGCATGGAAGTTGGCTTCGCAAGCACGGCCTTCGGCTCGACGCGCGATGCGCTCGTACTCAGCGGCTCATTGCAGGCTGGCGCCGAGTTCAGCGACGACCGTTACATGATCAACTCGATCGACCTGCGCGGGCGCCTGGAAGATGGCGACCTGGCAGACGGCGAGCTCGATGCGAACAGCCGCTTCTATATGCGCCAATCCGAGCGCCGCGTGTTCTTTGCCTCGGCGTCCGCGAGCATCACTTCCAATCTCGATCCCGAAACCCAGCTGCTGCTCGGCGGCGACAACGGTTTGCGCGGCTATCCGCTGCGCTACCAGGCCGGCACCGCGAATGCGCTGCTGACGCTGGAGGAGCGCTTCTACACCTCGTGGCAGCCGCTGAAATTGTTTAATGTCGGCGGCGCGGTGTTCTTCGATGCCGGCCGGGCGTGGGGTCGCGACGATTACGCGGCAGCTCCCTCCGGATGGCTGAAGGACATCGGCATCGGGCTGCGCCTCGGCAGTGTGCGCTCTGGCCTCGGCAACGTGCTACATATCGACCTGGCGATGCCGCTGGATCGAGCCAATGGCATCGACGCCGTGCAATTCCTGGTCGAAACCCGCAAGTCGTTCTAACGCATGACCGATCCCAACTTCTACTGGCGCCACCTGCGCCTGCCGCTGATCCTGTTCGCGGTGATCGCGCCGGTGCTCGCCGCCTCGTCTGCGGACATGGCCATCGCGCATGCGTACTTCTTCGACGATGTCAGCCAGCGCTGGATCGGCGCCAACAGCTGGTGGACCACCGACCTGATTCATCATTACGGCACGCTGTTCATTCGCGGCGTGGCCGCCGCCGCACTGATTCTGTGGGCAAGCACGTGGTGGCGGCCGCAATGGCAGCACCTGCGCCGGCCGGCGCTGTATTTTTTCCTGGCGGTGGGGTTGTCGGTCGGCGTGGTCGGCCTGCTCAAAACCCTGACGCAGGTCGCCTGCCCGCGCGAGCTGACCGAATTCGGCGGCACGTTCCCGTACGTTCATCTGTTCGCGCATCGCCCGGACGCGCTCCGGCACGCGCGCTGCTTTCCTGCGGCACATGCCAGCTCCGGTTATGCCCTGCTCGCCTTATACTTTGCACTGCGTGAGCGCAGCCGGTGGGCCTCGCGGCTAGGATTGGCCGTCGGGCTCGTCATGGGACTGATCTTCGGCATCGCTCAACAAGCCCGCGGCGCGCATTTCGTTTCGCACGACGTCTGGAGCGCGTGGCTGGTGTGGACCATCTCGCTGTCGCTCTATACGTTCGCATTCAAGGCGCGCCTGTGGCCCTCGACCTCACTCGATCGACCGATTCGGGACAACAATGAAGCAAGCGCTGCAGCGCGCGGCCTGCCTGTCAACGGGGATGCTGATCTGCCAAGCCGCCTGGGCTCAGCACCAGGGGCGTAGCGTCGGCGACATCCTCGACGAGCTGCGTGCCGAAGGGCTCGTCTTCATCTACAACACTCAGATCGTTCCCCACCAGCTGACGGTGGTCAGCGAGCCCAAGGCCCGGCACGGCCTGGCGCTCGCTCAGGAAATTCTCGCGCCGCATGGGCTGGGGTTGTCGGAAGCCGCGCCGCGAGTTTATGCGGTCGTTCGCGATACCTCGGCGCCTCAACGCGTGGCCGTCGCGCCGCCGCCTGAACCGCCTGCGAAGGTTGAGGAAGTCGTGGTGCAGACCAGTCGCTACACGCTGGCGACCGACAATGTCGCGCCCAAAGATTTCCTGACGCAGGACCAGGTGCAGGCGATGCCGCGCCTCGCAGATGAAACATTGCGAGCGGTGCAACGACTGCCGGGCACCGCCACCAACGGCGTCTCCAGTCTCGGCGCAATTCGCGGCGGCCAGCCGAACGAAACGGCGATCCTGCTGAACGGCCTGCGCCTGTACGAGCCGTTCCATTTAAAGAACTTCTACAGCCCGGTCAGCCTGCTCGACTCGCGCGTCATCGACAACATCGAGTTCTACTCGGGCGGCTTTCCAGTGCCGTACGGCGATCGCATGAGCGCGATCATCGATACGACCACGGTGCGCCCGCCCGGCCGCTACTACGAGCTCGGGCTGAGTTTGTTTCATACCAGCGGGCTCGCAGCGACCACGTTTGCAAACGAACGCGGCCACGCGATGATCTCGGCGCGACGAGGCAATCTCGGCGAGCTGTCGTCGCTCGCCGAACAGGACTTCGGCACGCCCGATTATTCGGACGGCTTTGCGCACATCGACTACCAGCTGCGCGACACGACCCGCCTGTCGTTCGACGCGCTCGCGTCCGGCGATCAGATCGTGGCGAAAAGAAGCCGCGGCGCGCAGCTCGCACGTGCCGAGTATCGCAACACTTATGGCTGGCTGACGCTGGATCACGACTGGTCGTCGTCCGCATCGAGCCGCATCATCGGATCGTTCACCGACCTGGTGAACGAGCGGCGCGGCTGGGTGACCGAGCCGCAGCGAACCGGCCAGGTGCGCGACGATCGCACATTTCATATCGCCGGCCTGCGCTGGGAGAACAGCATCGATGCAGGATTCCTGCAGCATCGCTTCGGCGTCGAGCTGCGGCGTTTGTGGGGCGACTATCAATACGACCTGGATCTGCAGGTAGCGCCTGGGTTTCCTTTTCCAGGCTCACCGGGATCGCAAACGACGCGCAGTGCTTCACCCTCCCCGGAAGGTTATGAGAACTCGGCGTTCTGGGATGCGCGAGCGACGTTCAGCAAACGCTGGACAGTTGAAGCGGGCGTGCGCCTCGATACGCAGACTTACGATGGCAGCGACGATGGCGAGCAGTGGAGTCCGCGAGTGAGCGTGCTCTATTCGATGTCGAAAAAGACCACGCTGCGCGCCAGCTGGGGACGGTTCTATCAATTCCAGGGCATCAACGAGCTGCAAGTCGAGGACGGCGTGTCGCAGTTCTATCCGGCGCAACATGCGGATCACCTGATCGCGAGCCTGGATCATTCGTTCGATGCCGGCTTCGATCTGCGCGTCGAGGCTTATCGCAAGGACTACCGGAACATTCACCCCCGCTTCGAGAATCTGTTCGATCCGCTGGTGCTGTTTCCCGAAGCGGAGTTCGATCGCGTGCGCGTCGATGCTCCCACTGCACGTGCTGAAGGCGTGGAGATGTTGTTACAAGTTCGGCCCGTCGGCGCCTGGAGCGGCTGGCTGAGTTACACGTGGTCGCAGGCGATCGATCGCATCAACGATGTCGATGTTGCGCGCAGCTGGGATCAACGTCACGCCGTCAACCTCGGTGTCACGTGGGCTCGCGGACCGTGGACCGCCACGATGGTCAACAGCTTCCACAGCGGCTGGCCCACCTCCACTTTGGGCGTCGACCCGCAAACCGGCGATCCGCGCATTGACCTCTCCGTGCGCAATCGCAGCCGCTACTCCGCTTACAACTCCCTGGACCTGCGTTTGACGCGAACATATGTCCTGCGTCGTGGCGCGCTCGATGTCTTTGCCGAAGTCAGCAACGCGCTGGCGCGCGAGAACGCCTGCTGCGTCGAGTACAAAGTCACTCGCCAGCCCGACGGCTCGCTCGACTATCGCCGCGACATCGATTCGTGGCTGCCGCTCGTGCCCTCGATGGGCGTGTTGTGGCGGTACTAGAACTTCGCCTTCGCTGAAATAAAGAACTGACGCGGCGCACCGCGCAGCAATGTTTGCATCGAACCGGTCGGGTCGGAGACGCCGAAGCCGTTGGTGCCGATGCTGCTGATATATTCCTTGTCCGCCAGGTTGGTCACATCGACCTGCAGCGTCAGCTGCTGAACCATGCCGAGACTGTCGAAGCGATAGCCGAGGCCGCTGTTGAGCAGCGTGTATGACTTCGCGCTCGCATCGTTCAGATACGTGTAGTAGCGCTCGTCGACGTAGTTGGCATCCAGCCGCGCGAAGAACGCGCCGTTGTCGTACGACAGTTCCGAGCGAACGAGCCATTCGGGAGCGTCCACCACTTGTTTTCCTGCCGCCGGCACCACGGTAGCGCCGCCCGCCGTTTCGATCGTGTAATCATCGTCGTACTCCGAATCGTTCCAAGCTGCCGAATTGAACCAGGTGACATGCGTCATCGGCCGCCAGGACAGCGCCGCTTCGATGCCGTTGGTCTTGACGCTGCCGACGTTCGCAATCGAGCTCTCGCAGCCGACGATGCCGAGGCACTGGGGAATGCCGAGCAGCCGATCTTTGAAGTCGACGTGATACGCGGTGACCAGGGAATTGAGCGCGGCGCCGTTGAAGCGCCAGCCCAGCTCATAATTGGTCGACGTTTCGGGCTTCACGGTGTTGCGGATTCGCTCGAACACCTCGGCGGTCACGCCGAACGCGCCGCTGTTGCTGCCCTGGAACGTATGCACGTTGCGCGCAATCGATGCGAACATTTCATGCTCATCCGCGAGCGTCCAGTTCACGCCGACCTGCGGCAGAAAAGATTTGTCAGCATCGATTTTGCCGCTCTTGCGCGCCGACGGATCGGCAGCGACCACGGTGCGAATCTCGCTTTCCGAGCTCACCGAGCGGAAGCCGGCATTCACGCGCAGGCGACCGTTGACCGACCAGGTGTCCTGCAGATGGAACACCACCGTGTCGGTGTCGAAGTCATATTCCCATTGCGTGAAAAATGGATTGCGCTGGAAATCGTCGAACGAGCGCGTCGGCGCCGTGCTGCTCGGCTCGCCGTAGAAGCGACGCGCCTGGTTGAAATCGATGGTCTCGTACCAGACGCCGCCATTGATCTCGTGCGCACCCGCCGTGACGGTCAAAGCGCTCAGCACGCCCTGGCGGTCGATCTCATATTCGGTGGTGCGAATCGAGATCGGCGAACCGCCGGGCGTCGCCACGTACGGCGTGCCCCACAGGCCCTGGCCTTCGTTCTGATGCAAATAGCCGGTGGTCTTCCACTCGACGCTGTCGCCGACCGGCAGGTCCAGTGACAAATAGCCGAGATCGTCTTTGCGCAGACCGGCGGCGTTCCAATACGCGTCGTCACAAACAACGGCATTCGACTGGCCGGAGGCATCGCACGCATTCGCCGCTGCTATGGCCGCGGCCCAGTTCGGATACCAGTTGTCCCAATCCCAACCGCGGCGCGCGATGATTTGATACGACAGATCCTGGTAGTCGGTCTCGGCACGATCGGAATAGTTATAGAACGCGGTCAAGGTCGCATCGCCGATGGGCTGCACGATCTTGACGTTGACCATACGCTGGTCCTGATCGCCGCCGCCTTTCCATTTCTCCGTCGAAGCGTCGACGACCGCAAGGTACGCGCGAGTGCCGGTGCTCAACTCGCCCGTGTCCAGCTTGGCAAACGTGCGACGCGCCGAATCGGAACCAAACATCTGCTCGGCGCGCACGCCGAACTTCGCGTCGGGATCGGCGGAAAAGAATTCCACGGCGCCGCCGAGATTGCTGGTCGAAGCGATGTCGATTGCGCCCGCGCCTTGCGCGAGTTCCACTCGACCGATGGCTTCCGAGGGAATCGCACGGCTGATGTGCAAGCCGTTGTGATTGGCGTATGACATATCGCCCAGCGGCACGCCGTCGAGCGTGAAGCCGAGCTGATTCTGATTGAAGCCGCGAATGGAAATGCGCGCCGACCATTCGTATGCACCGTACGCGTCCGCGGATTGGAAATTTACGCCCGGCATTTTCTCGATGGCCTTGAGCGGGCTGGTGCCGGCGGGCAGCACATCGATCTGGGCGGCGGAGAAGGACTGGACCTGTCGCGTCTCGCCGCGACCCAGGACCACGACGTTTTCAATAGCGTTGGTGGCCTCGACAGGATTCGCACCCTGGTCGCTGTCCTGAGCAACAGCTGCGCTCGCGGCGAGAACCGTCGCGACTGCCAGTGCCAGCTCGCGCGCGGATGATTTTTTGAAACACTCGCCAGTTGCGGTGTTGCGCATTTACAGCTCCAGGAAACTTTGCGGACCCGAGGCCAGGCGCGAAGCGGCCCAGCGATGGCGCGGGAAGTTACGGACTGACGGTTGCGCCGATCTGACGATTAGATTGCAGGCATGTGACCGATGATTTTTGTTGTATGCACGCCGCACACAGGAAAGTTGCGCGGCGATGTCGGGTTCGTGCGCGCCCGGTCGTCCTTGAAGGGAGCAGCCAATTGCAGCGTTATGGAGCAGACCTCATGCAAAAAATCGTGACTCATCTCTGGTTCGATACCCAGGCGGAAGAAGCCGCGCGTTTTTATGTCTCGCTGTTCAAGAACTCGCGCATCAAAGGGATTGCGCGCTATCCGAAGTCGGCCGAGGCCGTCGCCGGCAAACCGGCGGGTTCGATCATGACCGTGGAGTTCGAGTTGGACGGCCAGCACTACATTGCGCTAAACGGCGGTCCACAATTCAAGTTCAACGAATCCGTCTCGCAGCTGGTGGAATGCGAGTCGCAGGAGGAACTGGATCGGCTGTATGCCGGGCTGCTGGAGGGCGGCGGGCAAGAGCAGGCGTGCGGCTGGATCAAAGACAAGTTCGGCTTGTCGTGGCAGATCTCACACGTTGCTTTGGAGAAGCTGGTCTACGACCCGGACCCCGCCAAGGTCGATCGCGTCATGGCGGCGATGCTCAAGATGAAAAAGCTGGACGTCGCTCGATTGCAGCAAGCCGCGGCAAGCAAGTGAGCAACGACGGAGCCCGGCATGGCCGGGCTCCGTCGGAATCGTCAAGGATCGTTAGAGAACGTTCGCCACGCGCATGATGGGATACAACCCAAAGCGCGCATCCCACGCCGCGTGACGACGATAGAAAAACTCGCGTCGAGCGGCGGGATCGGCAGCGAACGCCGGATCTTCCTTGAGCTTGCGTTCGAACTCAGCCGCGAGCGACGGATTGGAGTTCATGAGATCGCGCGCCATGATTTCGATCACGTACGGCTCGACATATTCCTTGTGCTCGAACCAGCCGTTGAAGAAGCCCCACGATGCAAATGAATCGGGTGCCTGCGGTTCGAGCAGCACCATCGCCAGGCGCGAGCGAACCTGCGCGATGGGCACGAACAACGCGCCCGCACCGATCTCCTGTTGTTCCTTCTGCCACGCGCCCGCGATCTTGACTCGCGTGCGACCTTCGAAAGTCCCGCTGGAAAACTCGACGTTCGAAGCGCGGAAACATTCCGCTTCGATGCGCCCCACCGCATCGAGCTTGCGAAACTCGACATCGTGAAGCTGCAGCTTCGCACCGATCTCACTCGCATAACCCGGCGGCACGACATAGCCGCCGCGGGGCGCAGTCACGACCAGCGACGGCTTCGTGTTTTTCCGGAACGGCACTCGCCAGATCTGCGGCGTCTTCGGATCGTACACAGTCACCAGCTCACCCGAAATCTTCGACGGCTTGCGCTCGTAGGCGTAGCCGCGAAAGTCGATCATGGTCACGTTCGGATCGGTCGCCGACGTATTGGATGTTTTCTCCTTGGTCGGCTCGCGCCAGCTGGCGGCGAAGTCCAATGTCACTTCCTTGCCGCCCATTTGTTTCGCTGCTGCATCGGCGCGGTGAGCTTCTTCCAACCACTGCGCACCGTGAGCGACCATCAGCTCGGCCAATCCAACAATCGTGTTCCGCGTAACGCGCACTCGCGTCGCATAGTCTTTCCACGAATGCGTTTCGACCAGCACGGTGTAGCGATTGCGAGCCGGGAAATAACCCGTCGAGAAGCGCGGTGAATACACGGTGAGACTGAAGCCGCCGGCGGGATTGTCGACTTCAACCAGGTCGGGATAGAACGGCAGCGGCACCGAGCCCTGCTGCGCCAACTTCGAGATCAACTCGTCACGCAGGCGCACGCCGCTCGCGAACAGCGAGGCATCGCCCTGGTGAATGGGCTCGACCTGCAAAGAAATATCGGGCTCGAAATCCGCGCCGTCGGTCACGTGCAGATCGGCGCACACCAGCGGATCCCACTGCTGCAACAGCCGCAGCATGGCTTGCATCTCGACCGCGTCGGCCTTGGTGTAATCGCGATTCAGGTTGATGTTTTGCGAGGTCGCACGCCAGCCGGTCTCCTCCGGGCCGACTTGATTCGGGCGGTTCCAGCGGCCGACGCGCTCGTGACCATCGACGTTGAATGCCGGCACGAACAGGATCGCCAGGCGCTCCAGCAGTCCCTTCCCGGTTTCGCCGCTCAACAGTTCGCGCAAGGCGATGAAGCCTGCGTCCTTGCCGTCGCTCTCGCCCGGATGAATACCTGCTTGCAGCATCAGCACCGGGACATTGCGACGGCGAATCTCCGCCGGCGACAGCGCGCCCGTTCGCGAAGCGACCATCGCATACATCGCGCGCCCTTCGGCAGAGCGGCCGTACTCGAAACTGCGCACGGCATCGGGCCAGTGCTGTGCATAGGCCTGACACAAACGCGCGACTTCATCAGTGCGTCCGGTCTGACGGAACGACGTCTGCTCGGCGAGCGTCAACGGCACGCCAGCGGCTTCACTGCTCATATGAATTCCTTGATCGATTGATTATCAGCCCGCAGCCTCATCGAAGCTGCGCAGAACATGCGCGACGTTGTGACCGATCTCGGACACGGCGTAGCCGCCTTCGAGTACGAACAGCGTCGGCAACTGGAGTGCTGCGATTTGCGCGCCGAGCCGCAAATATTCCGGCTCGCGCAACTGGAACTTGGAAATGGGATCTTCGGCGAAGGTATCGACGCCCAGCGAAATCACCAACGCGTCCGGCTTGAACGCACCGATCCGACGAGTCGCATCGCTCAATGCATCGAACCAGGCCGCGTTGCTGCTGCCGGCGGGCAGCGGATAATTCCAATTGCAGCCCTCGCCGGCGCCGCGCCCTTTTTCATCGGCGTGGCCCAGGTAGAACGGATACTCCGTCTTCGGATCGCCGTGAATGGAAAGAAACATCACATCGGCGCGCTCGTAGAAAATCGTCTGCGTGCCGTTGCCGTGGTGATAATCAACGTCGAGCACTGCGACTCGCTGGGCGCCGCCGTCTCGGAATGCTTGAGCCGCAACTGCGGCATTGTTAATGAAACAATAGCCGCCGAGGAAATCCGGCCCCGCGTGATGCCCAGGCGGACGAGCGAGCGCAAAGGCGGCGCGTTCGCCGCCAGCGACGAGTTGCTGAGCGGTCAATGTGACATCGGCGCCGAGCTTCGCCGCCGTCCAGCTCCCGGAGGTCAGCGGCGTGCCGTTGTCGAACGAATACATGCCGAGCCTGGCGATGAAATAATCCGGCTCGACATCGTTGCGAAAGGTTCGAATCGGCCACACCGAAGGCAACGCATCGCGCGTGTTGCCGAGTGCGCTCCATTCATCCCAGGCTTTTTCCAGAAACCGCAAATAGCGTGGCGCGTGCACGCGTTCGAGGCAGGAGATCGGAAATTCCTTCGGCTGCAGAATCGGCCCGATGTTGCGGGCCTCGACCGCCTCGTGCACGTAGTCGGCACGCTCCGGCTTTTCGAAACACGGCACCAGCTCGCCGCGATAAAACTCGCGCTGCCCGGCGTGCAGCCGATGACGATCGCTATAGATGATTTTCATGTCGAGCTCTTCAGGCCCACCGCCACGAGATTCGCGATCTCGCGGGCGATGTGCTGCTGTTGAACCGGATCCGTCGGTACATCGTCCTTGACCAGCCAGCTCAACAACCCTGGCAGCATCAGCGCACGCGCAAGCACGTCCACCTCTTGCATGCTGCCTTCCTGAGCGCCCTGGCGCATCAGCTCGTGATACGCCTCGCCGAGCTCGTCGGAGCGGCGGACGAATTGCGCCTGGCCTTCGGGCGACAGCGCGCCATGGCCGACCAGCGGCGACAAGGGATTCAACTCTTCATTCGGATAGGCGCGCGCCAATGCATCCATCGACGACGCCAGCGCTTCGAGCCGGCTGCCCGAATATTCGAGCATGCGATCTTTGATAAACAGAAAGATCCGAAACGCGCGCTCGTAACAAGCGGACACCACGTCCTGCTTGCTGCCGATGTGATGATGAAACGTGCGCTTGGTCGTGCCCAACTGTGCAGCGATCTCGTCCAGCGACGTGGCATCGATGCCTTTGCGATTGAACGATCGCGAGGCGACTCGCAGCAGCGCTTCGCGCTTCGCCGCCGTGGCCGCGTCCCGATCAAACGCACTCACGGCTTGCGGGGCCAGCGCCGATAGATCGAGCGGCCGGTAATCGGGCAAGCCCGGGCGGGTCGACAATCCTTCGAACACCGTCGCCGTCACGGCGGCCCGGAGCCGATCCATGGTCATGGACTCCAGGGTGCTCGCCCATGGCTTCGCCAGCGGCGCCCACGTCACCAGGCTCAATATTACGCGGGCATTCACTTCGATATCGCAGGCTCGCAGCACCCCCTGGCGATGGCCGGTTTCGAGCAGATGCGCGAGCCGGGCCGCCAGCCCGTCGTACAGGCCTTGAATGGTGTCGCGCTGAGCCTGGTTCATCATCGCGATCTCGGCTCGGGCTGCGATCTCGGGCTCTGCCGGATCGAGCATGCGATCGATGAAGTTCGCCAGCACCTGCGCGGAATCGCCGCCGCTTCGCTCTGCCTCTCGCAAGTGACGCGCGATGATCTCCGCCGCGCGCCGGTAGCACTGGAACACCAGGTCCTCACGATCGGCGACGTAGTGATACATGGCCCCGCGAGTGACGCCGAGTTTGGCGGCGATCTCCGCCAGCGAGGTCAGCAGGACGCCCTTCTGATTCAACTGGCGGGCCGCTTCGTCCAGCACCTGCTCGTGGCGACTGGGCTCAGGGCGACCGAGGCGCAAGTCAGCGGGCTGGGCCGCAGTGTCTTTGGAATTCGCAGTCATGGCGGGTATGAATCGGGGGGTCATAGTACCCGTGCCGCGGCCGGCATTCATCCCGAGAGCCGTTTCACAATTCCGCGACGTCACCGGCGCTGCCTGGCTTCCGCTGCCGCCTCGTTACGGTAACCTTCGCCATCCCACTGTTTCGCGACCAAGAACAATCGGACATGGAGTCTTTGTTCACCTCGGCTGGGCCCCCTAACGATCCTGGCTTGCGCGTCAAAGTCATGCGCTGGCCTGGTAGTCTGCGCCTGGGCCACAGCACGCTGCTGGAAGGCAAGGCGATTCAGATCTCCAGCGGCGGCGTCGGGCTGCTGCTCGGTCGCAGCGTGCGTGAGGGCGAGACCGGGCTAGTGCGCGTGAACGCCTTTATCAATGGCGCGCCGCTGATCCTGCAGGCACGAGCGTCGGTGGTCTGCTGCGCCTGTGTGGGAATGGAAGGCTTTCGGATCTCCCTGCGCTTTCTGGATCTGGACGACGACGCGCAGGACGCATTGGACAAGCTGCTGCACGCCCGCTGATTCCAGCGGGCGCACCACCACGATCTCAGACTTACTTCAGCAGGCTGCGAAGCATCCACGCGGTTTTTTCGTGAACCTGCAGACGCTGCGTCAGCAGGTCGGCCGTGGATTCGTCCCCGCCTTTTTCCGCCGCCGGGAACGTCGCCCGCGCAGTACGCGCGACAGCTTCATGACCTGCCACCAGTAACCGCACCATATCCAGCGCTTCCGGCACGCCTTCGGTTTCTTCGATCGACGTCAGCCGCGCGAACTCGCTGTAGGTGCCGGGCGCCGGGTAGCCGAGCGAACGAATGCGTTCGGCGACGGCATCGAGCGCATTCCACAGCTCGGTGTACTGCTCCATGAACATCAGGTGCAGCGTGTTGAACATCGGCCCTTCGACGTTCCAATGGAAATTGTGGGTCTTGAGATAAAGCGAATACGTGTCAGCCAGCAGCTTGGCCAGGCCGTCGGCGATCTTCTCACGGTCCTGTGTGCCGATGCCGATGTCGATAGCGACTGCAGCGGCCTTGCCGCTGTTCTTCTTGGAACTTTCTTTGGCCATACGAATTCTCCTAGGTTAATCGCGGGCGGATTTTCTCAGCCAATCGCCGCAGTTTTGGTTGTGTGTTCATGATCGTACTCGCTCGCTCCCGACGGCTCCATTCGCTGGCGTCTATACGCGGCATCGATGAATACAAACGTCAGCCGGGTGCGAATAGTCTCGTGGTCCCATGTAGCCAGCCGGCGACGCCCCGCGGGGTAGGCAAGGCTGCTGCATTCAGGGAGTATTCATCGCAATTCCTTTTGAATGCGCGCGCAGGATGTGCACGCTGCAGCACTGAGGGAGGCCTGGTCTCATGATCGTCAAACATTTTGCTCTTGCAGCCGCGGCCGCGTGGCTCGTTGCCTCTGGCAGCGCGTCGGCGGCAGATCAAACTTATAACGAACCGAAGCCGGAAAAAATGATCGCGGCCACCAGCACGTTCACGGCGCTGGATCGCAACGGCGATCATCGCATCAGCCGCTCCGAAGCCGGTTTCGATCGCGTGATGTCCGAGCTGTTTGCCGAAATGGACACCGACGGCGACGGTTTCGTGTCCGCTGCCGAATACGCTGCCGGGGAAAAAACCCGCAACACCGTCTCTTCCAACTTGCCTAGTCAATAGCTGCAAGCTCGTCCTCAGATCGCGCTCTCAAGCATCCATCGGCAGCTGCTCGATGGGGCCCGCAATGGGCCGGCCACGCGCCTGCCACGCTTCGATTCCACCTGCTAACGGCCGCACGCGCTTGAAACCTCGTTCCTGCAGCTTCCTGGCGACGATGGCCGCCGACGCGTCGTTGGGACAATCGCAGTAAACGATCACCTCGCCGCCGGGCGCCAGTTCGAGCTCGGCAACATCGCGCACGCTGATGCTGCCGGGAATCCAGCCGGACGCCGCCCGCCGCTCCGGCGTACGCACATCCAGAATCGTCGCCGGCGAGCCGGATTCGAGCAGCGTGGCGAGCTCATCGGTGGTGATGCGCGACATGCGGATCTGCTCCATGAAGCGCCGCCGCTGCCACCACTTGAACAGGACGAACAAGCCGGCCGCGGCCACCAGCAGCAGCACCGCGAGGTGGCCGAGCTCATCCAGCTGCAGCAGCACCGCCTCGACGGCTTCGTGAAAGATCGCGCCCAACGCGATCGCGCCGCCGGCCCATAACGCCGCCCCGATGCCGTCATAGATGACAAACCGGCGCACGCTCGTGCCCGATTCGCCCGCCAGCGTGGTCGACACCGCGGCAAAGCCCGGAATGTATTTGGCCAGAATCAACGACGGCGCGCCCCAGCGAACATAGATCCGACGCGTGAGCCCGACGCACGAATCGGGCGACAGCGACACTCTGCACATCAACCGCAGCAGCTTATTGCCAAAACGCCGCCCGCCCGCGAACCAGGCGAGATCGGCGATCAAGGTCGCAACGGTCGCGACCGCCAGCACCGGCAGCAGCGATTCGTGCTTATCGGTTGCCAGCGCCGCAGTCACGATCATCGGTGCATAGGAAGGAAACGGCAGGCCGCCCTGGTCGAGCAGCACGCAAACAAACACCACCCACAATCCATAGCTCTCGATGATGTGCAGCAGGAAGTCCATGGAGTTTGCGCCAGCCGGCTTGAGAAGGGTTGGAACAGGCGTGCGCATATTGTGCCGCACGCGGCGCCATCGCAACCAAGCACGGCGCAACTCAGCACATACATACAAGACAGCGGCGGCGCGACGGTGGGTAATGACCCGCCCTGGTCTGCTCACGAGATGTCCACGATGCGCAGTCTCCGCTCTTTATTGTTGTTGCTGGCCGCCGTGTTGCCCGCCTCGGGCTGCAATCGCAGCCCGCCGCCCGCCGCGGCCCTGCCGGAGATTGCGACCGCCCAGGTCGTCAACAAGCGCATCAAGGACTGGGACGAATACACCGGCCGGTTCCAGGCGGTGAACAGCGTCGAAGTCCGGCCACGCGCGTCCGGCTACATCGACGAGGTGAAATTTCGCGAGGGACAGCTGGTCAAGCAGGGGGACGTGTTGTTCGTCATCGATCAGCGCCCCTACCAGGCGGACTTCGAACGTGCACGCGCCGGCCTCGAGCTGGCGCGTTCGCAATACGAGCTGGCAAAACTCGAAGCGGCGCGTGCGCAAAAGCTCAAAGATTCCGGCGCCGTGTCGCGCGAAGAGCTCGAATCCCGCCTCAGCCAGCTCAATCAGCAGGAGGCCAGCGTCTCCGCCGCCAAGGCAGCGCTCGATTCGGCGGGCCTGATGTTGTCCTTCACCAAGGTCATCTCGCCCATCGACGGCCGCGTCAGCCGCGCCGAAGTCACCAAGGGCAACCTGGTGACCGGCGGCAATCAAGGCGGCACGCTGCTGACCACCATCGTTTCGGTCGATCCCATCTACGTTTATTTCGAAGGCGACGAAAACGCATATCTGCGCTACCAAGCGATGGCACAACGAGGCGAGCGTACGAGCTCGCGCGAGGCTCGCAATCCGGTACGCGTCGGGCTCGCTGATGAAACCGGCTTTCCGCACGAAGGCCAGATGGATTTCGTCGACAACCAGCTCGACGTGCGCACCGGGACGATTCGCGCCCGCGCCGTGCTGAGCAACAAGGACGGGCGCTTCACACCCGGTTTGTTTGCTCGCGTGCAACTGCTCGGCAGCGCCGAGTACGACGCACTGCTGGTCGACGATCGCGCCATCGGCACCGATCAAAGCCAGCGTTTCGTGCTGGTGGTCGGGCCTGAGAACAAACTGCAGTATCGGCCGGTGCAGCTGGGCCGAAACATCGAAGGGCTGCGCGTGATCCGCAAGGGCCTGAACGCCGGCGACCAGATCGTCGTCAGCGGCCTGCAGCGCGTGCGTCCAGGGATGCAGATCAAACCCGTGCTCGGGCAAATGCCGGCGACCAGCCGCGGCACTTGACCGCTACCGCGAGCAGCCCGCATGAACATCTCCTCGTTTTTCATCGACCGGCCGATCTTTGCGTCGGTCATCTCCATCATCGTCGTGGTCGCTGGCCTGGTCGCGCTGCCGCTGCTGCCGATCAGCGAATATCCCGAGATCGTGCCGCCGACGGTGGTCGTCACCGGCCAGTATCCCGGCGCCTCGCCCAAGACCATCGCCGAAACTGTGATCACGCCCTTGGAACAACAGATCAACGGCGTCGAGAACGCGATTTATATGAATTCCTCGGCGACGCCGGATGGCGCGTTCACGATCACTGTGACGTTTCGTCTCGGCACCGAGCTGGATATCGCCCAGGTGCAAACACAGAACCGCGTCAATCAAGCGCAGACCCGGCTGCCGCAGGTCGTGCGGCAGATCGGCCTGGTCGTGCAGAAACGCTCGCCGGATCTCACAATGGTCGTATTTCTAACATCGCCCGACGAGCGCTACGACTCGCTGTATCTGCGCAACTACGCTGTGATTCAGATACGAGACGTGCTCGCGCGACTGCCGGGTGCGGGCGACGTGCGCGTGTTCGGTTCGGGCGACTATGCGATGCGCTTGTGGCTCGATCCCGGCAAGATCGCCGGCCGCGGCATGAGCGTCGACGACGTGCTCAACGCCGTAAAGGAACAAAACACCGAAGTCGCGGCCGGCCGCGTCGGCGGCCAGCCGGCGCTGCCCGGCACCGAATTTTCATACACCGTCAACGCGCGTGGCCGTTTGCAGACCGAAGAAGAGTTCGGCGCCATCGTCGTGAAGACGGGCGATCAAGGCGACGTCGTGTATTTGCGGGACGTCGCCCGGATCGAGCTCGGCCCTGAAACTTACGCATTACGCAGTATGCTCGGCGGCAAGCCGGCGGTCGGCATTCCGATCTTCCAATTGCCGGGCGCGAACGCACTCGAACTCTCCGCCGCGGTTCGCAAGACCATGGCCGAGTTGTCGAAGAGCTTCCCGGAAGGCATCGCGTACGAGGTTCCGTACGATCCGACCGTATTCGTGCGCAGCTCGATCGAGGCCGTGATCCACACGCTGCTGGAAGCCGTCGTGCTGGTCGTGCTGGTGGTCGTGGTGTTTCTGCAGAGCTGGCGCGCGAGTGTCATTCCCTTGGTGTCCGTGCCGGTCGCGATCATAGGAACGTTGGCAATCCTGCTCGGGTTGGGGTTCTCGATCAATTCGCTCACGTTGTTCGGACTGGTGCTGGCAACCGGTATCGTCGTCGACGATGCGATCGTCGTGGTCGAGAACGTCGAGCGCAAAATGGCGGGCGGACTCGCGCCACTGGCAGCCGCGCACGCTGCGATGTCGGAAGTCACACGGCCCATCATTTCCATCATGCTGGTGCTGTGCTCGGTGTTCGTGCCTGTGGCGTTCGTCGGCGGCGTCGAAGGGCAGTTCTATCGACAGTTCGCGGTCACCATCGCCGCGTCGACGCTCATATCGACGCTGAACTCGCTCACGTTGTCGCCCGCCCTCGCCGCCCTGCTGCTCAAACCCGAGCATGACCGCGACGTGTTCCAACGCGGCATCGACCGCGTGCTCGGCGCGTTCTTTCGCGGATTCAACCGGGTTTTCGGACGCGTGTCCGAACAGTACGGCAAGCACGTTTGCACGGTGATCGCGCGGCGCCGCTTCGTGCTGGCCGCGTTCCTGTTGTTACTGCTGGGGACGTGGGTGATGTTTCGGATCGTGCCGAGCGGCTTCATTCCGGCCCAGGACAAACAATACTTGATCGGCATCGTGCAACTGCCCGACGCCGCCTCGCTCGATCGCACCGAGGACGTGGTCCGTCGCATGTCCGAGATCGCGATGAAAACGCCGGGCGTGGAGCATGCGATCGGCTTTCCGGGACTCTCGGTCAACGGCTTCGTGAGCCTCGACAATGCGGCGGTCATGTTCCTGCCGCTGAAGGACTTCGCCGAGCGCGACAGCAAGGAACTGAGCGCCGGCGCGATCGCAGGCCAGTTGCAACAGAAGTTCGCCGGCATCGGCGATGCGATCATCCTGGTCGTGCCGCCGCCGCCCGTGCAAGGTCTCGGCACGACGGGTGGCTTCAAACTCTACGTGCAGGATCGCGCGGCGCGCGGTTATGACGATCTCGCCGCCGTCGTGAACGAAGTTTTAAATCAGGCACGGCAGCAGCCGGAGCTGGTTCCGCAGGCGACATACACGACATTTCAAAACAGCGTGCCGCAGCTGTATGCGGACGTCGATCGCGTCAAGGCAAAGTCACAAGGCGTGCTGCTGTCCGATGTGTTCGGTACGTTGCAGTCGTATCTCGGCTCGACCTACGTGAACGACTTCAACCGTTTCGGCCGCACGTACCGCGTGTATGCGCAGGCGGACGCGCAATTCCGCATGAGTCCCGAAGACGTTGCGGCACTGAAGACGCGCAACATCAATGGCAGCATGGTGCCGCTGGGCTCGGTTGCAAACGTGCAGTTCGCGACCGGGCCGGATCGGGTCGCGCACTACAATGTTTATCTGGCCGCCGATGTCAACAGTCAGGCCAAACCCGGCTTCTCCTCCGGCCAGGCCACCGCCGCGATGGAGCGAGTGCTGGCGAAGGCGCTGCCGAACGGCTACGGCTTCGAATGGACCGAGCTGACATTCCAACAGCGCGCGAGCTCGGACACAGCGATGCTCGTGTTCGGCCTGTGCGTGCTGCTGGTATTTCTGATTCTCTCGGCTCAGTACGAAAGCTGGTCGCTGCCGCTCGCCATCATCCTGATCGTGCCGATGTGCCTGCTGTCCTCGATGCTCGGCGTGTGGCTGGTCAAGTCGGATAACAACATCCTGACGCAGATCGGCTTCATCGTGCTGGTCGGCCTGGCGTGCAAGAACGCCATCCTGATCGTCGAATTCGCGCGCGAGCGTGTCGAAAGCGGCATGGGAGTGATCGACGCTGCGATCGAAGCGTGCCGGCTGCGCCTGCGGCCGATCCTGATGACGTCGTTCGCGTTCATCATGGGCGTCGTGCCCCTCGTCACCGCGAGCGGCGCCGGCAGCGAGATGCGACATGCGATGGGCATCGCCGTGTTCGCAGGCATGCTCGGCGTGACGTTGTTTGGTTTGTTTCTCACACCGGTGTTCTTTGTAACCATCGAACTGCTCACGAGACGCAAGCGTGGCGCGGCACCGGCCGCAGAGCCGACAGGAGCGCAGGAACATGCGTAAGCTCACTCTTGCCATCTCGCTGTGCCTGGCCGGCTGCGCGGTCGGCCCGAACTACCAGCGACCGGCAACACCCGTCGCCGATCAGTTTGCCAATGGCGCCGCCGCGAGCTATTCGCCCGATGAAGTTCAAGCGCAGTTCTGGACCGGGTTCAACGAGCCGCTGCTGACGAAGCTGGTCGAGCAGGCGCTGGCGACCAACAAGGAGCTGGAAATTGCGAAGGCGAATCTGCGAGCCTCGCGTGCCGCGCGCGGGCTGACGCAATTCGATTTGTTTCCAACTGCGACCGCCAGCGGCTCGCGCTTGAAAGTGAAACAAAGCGAGCATCAGCTGCCCGGCGTTCCGGAGAATCAACGCGAGTTCGACGATGTGGACGCGGGGTTCGATGCGTCGTGGGAGCTCGATCTCTTTGGCCGTGTCCGTCGTGGTGTCGAAGCGGCACGAGCGCAGGAGCAGGCGGCGGACGCTCAACTGCGCGATGCGCAGGTCACGGTGACAGCAGAAGTCGCGAGGAATTATTTCGTCCTGCGCGGGTTGCAGGATCAGCTGGGCGTGGCGATTCGCAACTCGGAGAATCAACGGCAAACATTGTCGCTGACGGAGGCTCGGCTCGATGCAGGACGCGGCACCGAGCTTGATACGTCCCGTGCGACGGCTCAGTTGCAAACGACGCTGGCAGGCATCCCGCCGCTGCGCTCGTCGATCGCAGCTACGATTTATCGCTTGAGTGTGCTCACCGGCCAGCAGCCCACCGCGCTGACGGCTGAGCTCGATCCCATTCAGCCGGCGCCTCTGTTGCCGCAGCTCACGGCGATTGGCACGCCTGAAGCGTTGTTGCGCAGAAGGCCGGACATTCGCGTGGCCGAACGTCAGCTCGCTTCAGCCACGGCTCGCATCGGCGTTGCTGTCGGCGATTTGTTTCCTCGCGTGTCGTTCATCGGGTCCGTGGGATACAACGCGGGCACGACCAGCGATCTGGGCAACGCCGCTTCGCAGACGTATGCCTACGGCCCCACGATCTCGTGGGCCGCACTCGATCTTGGCCGCGTGCGCTCGCGCATCGGCATCGCGAATGCGCAGGCGGATGCGGCGCTCGCCTCGTATCAGTCGACGGTGCTACTCGCGCTGGAAGAAACGGAGGGCGCGCTGGTGAATTACGGCCTCGCGCAGAGCCGGCGAGAGACGCTCGAACAAGCGGCGGCGGCGAGCAGCAAGGCCGCGAATCTGGCGAGACAACGGTTCGAAGGTGGGCTGACGGATTTTCTCAATGTGCTCGACGCGGAGCGCGATGCTTTGAGTGCGCAGGACAGCCTGGCTCAGAGTCGTACGCAGACGGCCACGTCGCTGATTGCTGTTTACAAAGCGCTCGGCGGCGGATGGGTGCCCGAGCGCTGATCAGGTCTAGCCAGCCGGCACCAGTCGACGCCAGAACTGCCGAAGCGCACCGCCATTCGCGCGCGGCGCCGGGGCTCGCGTGCGAGTGATGGCATCGTTGCGAACGACGCTGCGAGAGCCGTAGATGGCGTTGCCTGCTTCCTTCCCTACGGGTGACTGCTCAACGAGTCGCAAGTCGGAGGCCTCCAGCCGGCTCAGCTGCTCATCGCTCACGTGACGCTCGAATACGCCGGTGGCGGTCTGCCATTCCCACACGGTGCGACCATACTCGTCGAACACTGCCCGACCGGACTTGCGCTCAGGCGCCCCCGTCAGCAATGCGGCTCGCAGTTCTTTTTCTGAGTCACTCATCGACCTCTCCTGCCTTCTTCTCATCGACCCGCTCGCGAGTCGGTGTGCTCGCGAGATGAAGTAGTTATCGCGTGGACAGGGGCCGCCTTAGATGAGACCAACCCTGATTGCTGCGATAAGGCAGAGGCGCAAGCCACGCTTACTGCCGATTCCTCCCGCTGCCGCGGAAATCCCTTGCCGGGCGGGGCGGCAAAGGCTTGCCGGGCTGGGAGTTGGAGCCGGAGTTCGGAGGCGTGGGTGGCTGGCGAAGGCTGGTGATGCCACTCCGTAAAGAGATCTCACATTCAACGTTCGTGGGGGCGTCGGCGAGGTGGGTGGGGTATCTCTCACCGGCGGCTTGGCTCCAGCAGGGACGCTG
>CAMLEO010000092.1 GCA_946478975.1 uncultured Steroidobacter sp. | reverse complement strand
CGCCGTCGCAGCGCGGGCAGGAACTCTACTCCCTGCTCGACACATTCGCTCGCGGCAGCCTGGACCAGCTCGTGCGCATGGTCGCGGCCGATCCCTTCGGCCAGCTGCATCATGATCGACTCGGCCATGATGAGCCCGCCGCTGGCATTCAGCGTCTTCAGCATTTGTTCGGGATGCACCTGCATTCCCGTCAGCAGTTCGCGCATGGCCGCCAGTGCGGAACATCCAAACACACTCGATTCCGGGAGGATGTAATCCATGATGTGAGATGCAATCGCATCGCCTTCGTCCTGTCTCACCATGGAATCCAGCGCGAGCGGCACGCGGGAACGCGTCATGCGCGCCAACATCACTACCCGCTGCGCTTCGGTCGGATTTCGTTTCTGCGCCATGGTCGAGCTGCCGGTGCGGCCGACGTAATGTCGCTCCGAGACTTCGGCGATTTCCGATCGTTGCAGCACAACCAGGTCCGCTGCCACCTTCTCGCATGTCGCCGCCAGCATGCCCAGTAATGTGACGTATTCCGCCTGGTGATCTGCGTCCGTGCGGCCGCCGATGCCTGGGCGCTGCAGGCCGAGCGAGACGGCGATTCGTGCTTCCACCTCGCGGCCGTTGCCACTCATCGCGGCATACGTGCCCGCCGCTCCGCCCATTCTCACCACGAACGCTGACTTGCGCAGACGTTCCAACCGCTCGTGGTGTCGCTGGAATTCCAGCGTCCAGCACGCGAGCTTGAAACCAAACGTGATCGGCACTGCGTGCTGACCATGGGTTCGCCCCGCTTGCAGCGTACCGGCGTGCGCACGAGCTCGCTCCTTGAGCACGGCCAGCGTCGCTTGCAGCTCATCGTGGATCAGCTGCGACGTGGCTGCGAGTTGCAACGATTGTGCGGTGTCCAGGATGTTTTGCGTCGTCGCGCCCCAATGCACCCAGCCTCCGGCCGGCTCGCCACACAGTTTCACCAGCTCTTTGAGCACCGGCGTCAATGGATGCTGGGCGAACGCGATCGCACCGCTCAAAGCTTCCACATCGAAGTACTTCACATTCGCGCACTCGCGAATTCGCCGGGCCGCTGCGATTGGAATCAGGCCCACGCTCGCCTGCGCCTCGGCGAGCGCAACTTCGACGTCCAGCCAGCGCTGCAACGTGGCGCGATCGCTCCAGATCTCGCGCACGCCGGGGCTGAAAATATAACTCTGCGCAAAAGAAATCACGTCGCCCGCTCCTGCTATTTGCCGATGCGCCAGTCGATGCTCACGCCGATGGCGCGCTCGGCTCCTTCTGCCGGGCGGTTGTGATAACCGCCCACCGTGCCGATCAGCGGATTGATGAGCGTCACATAGTGCTGGTCCGTGAGGTTGCGGCCGAACAGACTGACCTGCCACGTCTCGTCACTCGAACCGAGCCCGAGCGTCGCATTGACGATGGTGTATCCATCCTGCACGGTCGCGGGATTGCCGACCTGGAAGTAAACATCGTCCTTGTACGCCGCATTGATGCTGCCGAGCAGACGCAGCGATTCGCTGATCGGCTGCTCATAGCTCGCGCCGAGCGTATAGGTCCACTTCGGCGCATTGTTGAGCGGATAGCCTTTCGCCTGGAACTGAGCGATGCCGCCCGGCGGCGTCACGCATCCCTGGGCTGCGGTCTGCAGCGGATAACATTGAGTGACGAAGTCCGTGAACTCGGTATCTGAGTAGGCCGCGCTCGCCGTGAGCGACAAGGACTGCGCGACCTTCCAAGCGAGCTCAGCCTCCACACCTTGCGCGCGCAGGCCGCCGGCGTTGCCGATGGAATATTGGTTCACGCCGTTGATGACGAGTAACGTCTGGGCCTGGAAATCTTTGTAGTCGGAGTAGTAGACGGCGACATTCGCGGACGCGCGATGAGCAAACAAGTCGGCCTTGACGCCGACTTCATAGTTGGTCGAGATCTCCGGCTGCACCACCGTTGAGGCACCGTTGACGTTGTTGACCGAAACACCTTTGTACCCTCGCGACACCGTTGCATACGTCATCACTTCCGGCACGACGTAGTACTGCAAACCGAGCTTGCCCGACCAGCCCGTCCTGGTCGGCGTCTGCCCGACCAGCGGCGCAAGCGGCGTCGAGTAGCAGTTGCCTGTAGTCGCAAAGGTTCGCTGGCACACTCCTGGAACCGGCAAGACCTGGAAAGTCGAGTCCACCTCGTCTCTGGTGACCCGCCCGCCGAGAATGGCACTCAGCTCATCGGTCAGATGCAGCGTGCCTTGGCCGAACAGCGCGTAGTTTTTGTTGTCGACATGGAAGTCGCTCACACCGCCCAGTGCACTGCTGGTGACGCGGATCGGCTGGGTTGCAGGCACGATGCCGAAAGTGCCGGTTTGCAGCGTCTGCGCATCGACTTTGTAGCGCGAGAAGAATGCGCCCAGCACATACTCGAAGCGCCCCTCGCTCGGCGAGGCAATGCGCAGCTCCTGCGTGTACTGATCGCCATCGAGCAGAAACAAATTCTGCTCATAGAACGGATACGGCGACGAGTCGCTGTCCATCGAGCCGTCGTACTTGCCGTTGCGCCAGGCGCTGATCGACGTGAGATCGTACTCGCCGAGGCTGTAGTCGATCTGCAAGGTCGCGCCGGTCGTCCTGGTGTTGTTATAAATCGGGCTGTTCCACGCCCCGTCGAGATTGTCCGCGCCCGGCGTGATGCCATAGTTGGCGACGGTTTGTGAGATGTAGTCCAGGGGAACAGAGGTGATCGGCGGATTGCCGCGCGCCAATGGACTTCCCAGCGAGCGGATGGTCCAGACATAGTAGCCATCGTCGCTGTGGCGCTGGTGATCGCCGATCAGCAGCACCTTGAGACGATCCGCAGGCTCCCACAGCAGCTTGGTGTTGTAGCTGTGATCGTAACGCTCGTAGATGTCCTGTCCGGTGTAGAGATTCTTGACGAAGCCGTCGCGGTGCCGATAGCCGACCATCGTACGCCAGGCCAAGGTCTCGCCGAGCGGCAGGTTGAACACGTCGGAAACATCCAGCTCGTTCTTCGAACCGTACGAGGCTCGCACGCGGTTCGAGACTTCATCGAACTCCGGCGTGCCGGTGGTGATGGTCATGATGCCGGCCGATGTGTTCTTGCCGAACAGCGTTCCCTGCGGCCCGCGCAGGACTTCGATTCGCTGCACGTCGACCAGGCTGTTGAGAAACGAACTGCGCGGCAACAGCTGCGGTACGCCGTCCAGCTGCACACCGACGGAGTTTTCGATGGCGAAATCGAATGTATTCGTGCCGACGCCGCGAATCTGGTAACTCGGCGCAGAGCCGCCGGTGTATTGAATGGTCGGCGCGAGAAACTGTACGTCGCTGAGGCTGTTGACGCCGGACCGTTCAATCGCTTCCGCGGATACCGCCGTCACCGCGACTGGCACATCGGCAAGACTCTCGACTCGCTTTTGTGCCGTCACCATCACTTCTTCGAGCGCGGCGCTCTGATCGACGTTCTGTGCGTGAATGGTTGAAGTCGCGCCGAGTGCGGCCAGCACCGCGACGCCGATCGTTCTATTGCTCACTTGTGACATAGATCCCCCCACGTGATTTGTATTTGTCATGGGGGGAATCCTATGTGTGGCCGCTTGAGTTATCAATCCTATAACCTTACGGTCATGGCCGCTGCGTTCCGCGCAATGTTTCTTTCGTTTCGGGTTATGGGTGAAGCAAGTCTGCGATGGCCGCGAGAAACTGCGGCAGATCGATCGGCGCGCGCGACGTGATCACATTGTCATCGACCACCACCGGTTCATCGATGTATGTACCGCCCGCACCGGTAACGTCCCTTTGCATCGACCACCACGCGGTCGCCTTTCGTCCGCGCAACAAGCCTGCATCTGCAAGCACCCATGGGCCGTGACATAGCGCGGCGACCGGCCGACCGTGCTCGTGCAATGTTTTGAGGAAAGAAAGCGCCTTCGCATCGGCACGCAGCGTATCTGGATTCCACGCGCCGCCCGGCACAATCGCAGCCGAGTATTGCAAAGGATCCGCTTCGCCCAACTTGCGATCGAACTCGATCCAGCCGCCCTCCTCCATGTAGCGCACTGTCAGAATGTGAGTTTCGCGAATCACCGGCATTTGCACGCCGAAGCGGTTTGGATATTCCGGACGCGGCGGCGAAATGATTTCCACCTCTGCGCCGCGCTCCCGGAAAAACTTGAGCGTCACGGTCAGTTCGATCTCCTCCACTCCATCGGTGGTCAACACAGCGATGCGTTTGCCGGACAGCTGCGCAGGATTCGCCGGGCGAACAGTCAGCAGATCTCGAAGTGCTTTGTTCTCTGGCGCCGCCAGCAGCATCAGCGTTGAAATACGCGGCACGCCGGGCGTGGCTTCGACTGAGATCGCCGTGTGCAGGGGATCCTGGGCAATGGCATTTTGGGTGCTTGGTTCTTTAGTGGCAGTGGACATCATCGCGCTCCGTGTGAGGCCAGCCGCTCGCTGACCCGAGGCGCGCACGATAGACTCGCAGCGACGGTGACCACCAATCGATGCTTTTCTGGGCTCCCATCGAATAGGTTATGGAATGACGTACCTGAGCGCGCTGCGCAGCTTCATCGAGGTGTACTGGTGCGGATCGGTGACGCAGGCGGCGAAACGCCTGGGGCTGACGCAACCGGGCGTGTCAGGGCACTTGCGAGTGATGGAAACAGTGATGGGCCGGCCGTTGTTCGTGAAGAACGGACGCGGGCTCACGCCCACCGCGATCGCGGACGACCTGGCGAAAGCGGTTGGCGATCACTTCACGAGTATCGAGACCGCGCTGTCGACGCTGCGGGCTCGGTCGACGGCGATTCGAGGCACGGTGCATCTGGCGGGCCCGGCTGAATTTCTCACCGAACGTGCCGCGCCGGCGTTGGCCGCACTCACGCAGTATGGCCTCAAGGTTCGTGTGCATTTCGGCAATCGCAGTCGTTTGTATCAGCTGCTCGAACGCGGCACGATCGATCTGGCGATCACGGCTTCGAAACCTTCCGCCCGCGGCATCGACTTCGAACGCATCGCGACCGAGACGCTGGTGTTACTGGCCGATCCCATGACCGGCCAGCGTCTGCGAGGCAAGCGCCTGACGCTGGAAACATTGCGAGCCGAACGCTGGATCAGTTACGACGAAGATCTGCCGCTGGTGCGTGAATATTTCGAGCACGTGTACGGCCAGCAACCCCGCGTGCAGAGCGTGATCTGCGCCGAAGATTTACGTGCAGTTCGCGCCCTGACCCGCAGAGGCCCGGGATTGACGGTGCTGCCTGATTATTTATGCGAAGCCGAGCTCGAAGCCGGACACCTGGTCGAGCTCGGCGATCGCAAGAAAGCGCCGGTCAACGCGCTGTACCTGGTGTGGAACCGATCCAGGCTGGAACATCCACGCGTCGCCTTCGTACGCCAGCATCTGATCGAACAGCTGGCGCTCAACTGACCTGCGTCATTGCATCGTGCACTCAGGCAAGTCGACCGAAAGCTCAGCGCCCGTGTATGTGACATCGTGCGCCTGGCCGCCGGCCGGCTTCGTTCCGCAGACGACGCGGAATGTTTGTTTGGCTGACATGCCGGGATACTTGCCGCTGCGCTTGCCGAGCGTGAACCGATGTTGGGCTTCGTTCCACGTCAGCATGACCGTGGCGTAGCGCCCCTGCTCGTAGCCGTAGCCGTCGCCTTCGTCGTCATAGAGCAAAAAGCTTGCATCGCGGCCCGGATAAACACGCAGCTCGGTGGGTTCGGCGCTCGGTTGATCGGCGTACTGTTTCACAGCGCCGAGCGGCAGGATGGTGCCGGCGCGCATGAACACGGGAATGGTGTTGATGTCGGCCTTTGCTGCGATCACGCGGCCGGCGTCGAGACGCTTGCCGCTCCAGAAGTCATACCAGGCTTCCTTGCCGGGCAAATAAACCGTGCGCACATCGGCGGCCGGCTGAATCACGGGCGCCACCATCAAACCCCTGCCGAACATATATTGATCGGCGATGCCCAGCGCCGCCGCATCGTTCCGGAAATCCATCGCCAGCGGACGCATCATGGTGCCGGCGTTCTTGGTCACATCCCAGGACAGCGAATAGATGTACGGCAGCAGTCGATACCGCAGCCGGTCGTAGTCGAGCAGGATCTTTTGCACGCTCGGGTCGAACTGCCAGATCTCCTTGCCCTCGCCCGTGCCGTGCACGCGGAACATGGGATTGAAAACGCCGAACTGGAACCAGCGCACGAACAGCTCGGCGTACTTCGGATCGCTCGGACTGCCGCCGAAGAAGCCGCCGATGTCTGCGGACCAATACGGAATGCCGGTGATGGTGAAATTCAGTGCGGCCGGGATCTGACGCCGGAAGATGTCCCAATTGCCGGTGGTGTCGCCGGACCAGGTGATCGCCGCATGCCGCTGCTGGCCCGAATACGCCGAGCGCGTCAGGATGAAAGCGCGCTTGTTCGGGATGTCACGACGCATGCCCTCATAAACACCCTTGGTATGGAACAACGGATAGGCGTTATAAACTTCCGCGCCCGGGCCCTTCGCCGTCATCACATCGCGCATCTCGCCCCAGTTGCCGCCCAGCTCCGCTTCGCTCGCGTCGAGCCAGAAACCGTCGAAGCCGACGCGCCCCATGTTTTGCATCACCTGGCGCCAGTAGATCGCGCGCCCCTGATCGGAGAATGCGTCGTACCAGCGGCCTTCGCCCGCCGGATAAACGTTCCGGTAGGTCTTGGGATACAGCGCGCCAGCGCGTTCGAGCTCGGCGACGTTTTCGAGCCCGAGGTCGAAACGCGCCCACACCGAAACGATGGCGTGCACGTTGGCATCGTGCAGCGTTTTGAGCATGCCGGCCGGATTGGGAAAACGCTCCGGATCGAACTTGAAGCTGCCCCACTCGCCCTTGCGCCAGTGCTGCCAGTCCTGCACCACCACGTCCAGCGGCACTTGCATGGAACGGTAGCGAGCCGCGATCGATTCCATTTCCGCCTGGGTCTTGTAATGTTCCTTCGATTGCCACAGGCCCCAGGTCCAGCGCGCCATCATCGGCGCATCGCCGGTCAGGAAGCGGTAGCCCGCAACGACCGTGTCCAGCTCGGGCCCATAGATAAAGTGATAATCGATGCCGGCGCCCGTTTCGGAACGAAAGATCTGCTGACCTGAGGTTTGCGGCAGGTCGACGTCGACTTGGGTGACCGAGGCGTTGTTCCACAGCACGCCATAGCCGTGCGACGACACGAGCATGGGCACGGCGACATCGCGATTCGCCTGCTGCAAACGAACGCTCACGCCGCGATAGTCGAGCACGCCGTTTTGATGCTGGCCCAGGCCGTAGATGAATTCGTCATCTTTATGAGAGAACGCTTGTGTCACCGGGCCCTTGTCGGATGCCGGCAGGCCACGCCCTGCCTCCTCGACGATCGGCTTGTCCGCCGTGTCGAGGAACGAGAGCTTGCCGTCGCTGCGGCTGATGCGTACGTGGAGCGCAGGCGTCGAGAGCACATAGCTCTCAGGTGTCTCGGCGAGTTGCCACGTCACCGGGCGAGGAGTGGCGACCACTGCTGGATTGAACGAGCCGGCCCAATCGGCCTCGCGATGAAATCGAACGTGCACGATGCGATCGGACCAGGGCTCGATGCTCAGCGTGCCGGTCGACGTGCGCACCGAAACGCCGGTGGGTGTTTTATTCACCGCGATCGCGGCGTCGGCCGCTGCAGCGACGTTTGCCGCTGACCACAGGATGAGCATCAGTGTCAGCCGATAGAACTGCATCGGTTCCCTCGCAATCCGGCAATGGTAAATGTCTGAGTATTCACCAGAGCCGGGCCGGCGGCAAGTCGCCCCCCTTGTCGCGAGACTGATGTGCCATTTGGGCGGCGGCTTTCGGCAGGAATGCGAGGCACCGGCCGCGCGATTGGCAGATTCCTGCCGAACGCCGCGAATATGCTTGGTTCCAGGGAATAACGGGAGAGATTCGCAATGACACAGTTCAAGCCGAAGTACATTACGTTCGACTGCTACGGCACGCTGACGAATTTCCAGATGGCGCCGATGGCGCGCAAGATCTTTGCCGGGCGCATCCGCCCGGAGCAGATGGAAGCCCTGGTCGCCGACTTCGCCGCCTACCGGCTCGATGAAGTGCTGGGCGCCTGGAAGCCATATCGCGATGTGGTGCGCAACTCGGTCGAGCGGACCTGCCGCAAATGGAAGCTTCCGTATCGGGACGAAGAAGCGGTGCAGATCTACGAGTCGGTGCCGACGTGGGGGCCGCATCCGGACGTGCCGGAAGGGCTGCGCAAGGTGGCGAAGGAAATCCCGCTGGTGATTCTATCCAACGCGTCCAACGACCAGATCCATCACAACGTCGCGAAGCTGGAGGCGCCGTTCGCGCACGTGTTCACGGCGCAAGATGCGCAAGCTTATAAGCCGCGCCTGCAAGCTTTCGAATATATGTTCGACCAGCTGGGCTGCGCGCCGGAAGAAATGATGCATGTTTCTTCCAGCTTCCGTTACGACCATATGTCCGCACGCGACCTGCACTACGGCGCCCGCGTCTTCGTCAATCGCAATCACGAACCGTCGTTGATGCCGCACTACGCGACTCACGAGATCAAAGACATCGGCGGGCTGGCCGGGGTGCTCGGGCTCTAACCGGGTCGATTGTCGAAGCGGCGGTCGACCTCTTCCCAATTCACATTGCGCATGAAAGCGTCGACGTACTTGGCGGCGGCGCTGCCGAAGTCCATGTGATAGGCATGCTCGTACATATCCATGGCCAGCAACGGAATGCCGCCGATGGCGCCGTGCATGTGATCCCAGGCCCATTGATTGCGCAGCTCGTGGGTGTAGGTGTTGTACGTGAGCACGCACCAGCCCGAGCCGCCGGCCAGTGACATGGCCGTGCGCCGGAACTCGCTTTCCCACGCGTCGTAACTGCCGAAAGCTTTTTTGATCGCCTTGAGCACGCCGCCGCCCGGGCGGCCGTCGCCGCCGAGGTTGCCGAAGTAATGTTCGTGCAGGATGACCGATCCCAGCCGATGCAGCTCTTCGCGCTTCAAGCCGCCATAGACGACGGCCGGTATCTCGGTGTCTTTCATCGCGGCTGCGAGGCGCAGTGAAATCGTATCCAACGTCTTGAGAGAGCCGATGTAATTGTTCTCCCAATGCGAGCGGATCAGCTTCTCGGACAGCCCATCCAGCTTGTTGGCGTCGAACGGCAGCGCCTTCGGCTCGCGTGAGCCGGACATCGGGCCGCGGACTTCGGCCTTGCCGAAAAACTTCGCGTCGGCCGGGCCCGCGACCATGACGGCCGCGGCGCCTGCCCCGAGCAGCGCCAGCGTCTCGCGTTTCGATTGATCGGTCATAGTCTTCTCCCAAACTTCAATTGCTGAACGAGGTCCCGGTTTGAACAACTTCGGTCCTGGCGACCGCCTGGATGCAGGGGTGCGGTTAGAATCGCCGCCGCCACTGAACGACGAGGACCGACCGGGATGAAATGGGTACTTCTGCTGCTGGCGCTGGTGAGCAGCGCCGGTATGGCTTACACGTTCGACAGTCCGCTGTATGGCGTCTCGTACTACCACGAGTACATGCCGGGCGAGCGCTTGGAAAAGGACGTGGAGTTGATGCAGAAGGCCGGCGTCACGGTGGTCCGCCTGGGCGAGTCCACCTGGTCCAGCTGGGAGCCGCGCGATGGTGAGTTCCAGTTCGCCTGGATGGATCGGGTGATCGATCGGCTGCACCAGGCCGGTATCAAGGTGATCCTGGGCACGCCGACCTATTCGATCCCGCCGTGGCTCTATAAAGAGCATCCCGAGATTCTGGTCACGCGCCTGGACGGCAAGCCCACCAACTACGGCATTCGGCAGAACATGGACATCACCCATCCGGTGTTCCTGAAATATGCCGAACGCGTGAGCCGGAAGATCCTGGAGCACTATCACAATCATCCGGCCGTCATCGGCTACCAGGTCGACAATGAAACAACCGCCTACGGCACGGCCGGCCCGAATGTGCAGGCGGCGTTCGTCGCGCACCTGCGCGACAAGTTCAAAACCGTCGATGCGCTCAATCGCGCCTGGGGCTTCACGTATTGGGGACAGCTGCTCAATAATTTCGATGAGCTGCCGCCGCGCGCCGGCGCGTTGAACCCGGGCTACAAGCTCGAGTGGGAACGTTTCCAGCACCAGATCGCCGCCGACTATCTCGGCTGGCAGGCACGCCTGGTGCGCGAATACAAACGTCCGGATCAATTCATCACTCACAACTTCGTGAGCGGCGTACGTACCGACGTCAATCAATTCCAGATCGCGCAGCACCTGGATATTGCCGCGATCAACCCCTATTACTGGGACACGCAGGATCGCCTCGATGGACATTTCATCGCGCTGTCGGGCGATGTGGCCCGCTCGGTGCGCCATGCGAATTATCTGATCACCGAGACCAACGCACAGAGCGTCGGCTGGAACGCAAAGGGACAATTCCCGCCGTATGACGGCCAGCTGCGCTTGAGCGCCTACACGCATCTCGCGATGGGCGCGAATGCCGTGTTGTACTGGCATTGGCACTCCTTGCACTACGGCCAGGAAACCTACTGGAAAGGCGTGCTCTCCCACGATCTGGAGCCGAACCGGATTTACGGCGAGATGAGCCGCGTCGGCGCCGAATGGAAAAAGCTCGGCCCGAAGCTCGCAAACTTCCAGGTCAAGAACGACGTTGCCATTCTCTACAGCATCGACTCGTATCACGGCATCGAGTACATGCCCATCGACGAGCGCGTCAATTACATGACCGTGCTCAACCAGATGCACCGAGCGCTTTATCAGCTCAACGTCGGCACCGATTTCGTCTTCCCCGAAGACCCGGACTTCAGCAAATATCGGGTGATCGTCGTGCCGCCGCTGTACGTTGCCAGCGACGAGCTGCTCGGCAAGCTGAGCGATTTCGTCAAGAACGGCGGCCACGTGGTGATGGCATTCAAGAGCGGCTTTACCGATGAGAACGACACCGTGCGGGCGACGCGCATGCCTGGGGTGCTGCGCACTGCTGCCGGCTTTTCGTATCAGGAGTTCTCGACGCTGCGCGAGCCGCTGGCATTACGCGGCGATCCTTATGGCGTCGGCGGCGATGCGAACAAAGTTTCCACCTGGGCGGAATTCCTCCTGCCGGAGACGGCGAAGCCGCTCGCCTACTACGATCACGAGTTCTTCGGCCGGTTCCCGGCGCTGACGCGCAACCAGTTCGGGAAAGGAACGCTCACGTATGCGGGCACATACCTGTCGGACGCGCTGCAGGCCAAAGTTCTGGAAGATGTATTGAAACTGGCGGGACTGACCAGCTCGGATCAGCAGCTGCCATCGGTAGTGCGCGTTCGACACGGAACAAACAGCACCAGCCGGCGCATGCATTACTACTTGAACTACTCTGGCACGCCGCAAACGTTCAAATATGCCTACGGCGCCGGCACCGATCTGCTGAGCGGAAAGAGCGTCGCGAGTTCGGCATCGGTGACGGTCGCGCCGTGGGATTTGATCATCGTGGAAGAGTCGCACCGATACTAACGTGTAATCGCTGCCGCGGACGGGCTCTGTTTCAATCGTGGCTGGGGAAGTCACAACAGGAGCTCGTCATGCATGCCGCTGTAAAGTATTTGGGCGCGTTGAGCGTCTGCGCCACGCTGGCCGTTACGATTGCAATCGCCGCGGATTCGCCCGCCAAGGTGAAGTCGCAGGACAAATACAGCCTGAAGGTGCCGGGCGGCCTCGCCTTCTCGGAGTTCAAAGGCTACGAGAGCTGGCAGGTGATCTCGGTCAGCCACAACGCGCAGGCGATCGCGGTGATCGTGGGCAATCCCGCCATGATTCAGGCCTACCAGGCCGGCATTCCGGCCAACGGCAAGCCGGTGCCGGACGGCGCCAAGATGGCGAAGATTCACTGGGTGCCGAAGAAGAACCAATATTTCCCCGAGGCAGCGGTGCCCGGCGCGCAGCACGACGTGGATTTCATGGTGAAGGACAGCAAACGTTTCGGCGATGTCGGCGGCTGGGGCTACGCTGTGTTCGAATACGACGCCGCCACCGATACATTCCGGCCCGGCACGACGGCGGATCAGCCGCCGCAGGCGAACGACGCCAGGTGCGGTGTCGCGTGTCACACCATCGCCAAGTCGAACGATTACGTTTTTACGGAATACGGTCATCGCTGATCTGCGAGCAGGCGCTGGAACTTGCGGCTATAATCCGCCGCGGGTGTCGAGCGAATAAACGTTCGGCAGGTATGCGCAGGTCGGGCCGCCGCGCGGCTTGGGTGCGTCATGAATGCATACCTGTCGATCTTCGCGGGCGTCGTATGTGCCGGTATCGGGGGCGAGCTGTTCGTTCGCGGCTCGGTCGGCCTCGCCAAATGGATGCGAATCCCTTCCGGCATCATCGGCGCCACGGTGGCCGCGTTCGCCACCTCCAGTCCAGAACTCTCGGTCGCCATCAACGCCGGCCTGGCCGGCGAGCCGCAAATCGCGCTCGGCGATTCGCTCGGCAGCAACGTTGTAAATATCGCGCTGATCCTCGGCGCGGCGCTGGCGATTTCCGGCATTCAATCGCCGCGCGCAAGTCTGAAACGTGACTTTCCCCTCGCCCTGCTCGTTCCCATCGCGACCGCGCTGATGCTGCTCGATGGCGTGCTGTCTCGTCTCGATGGCGTGCTGCTGTTGTTGGGTTTTTCGGGCTGGCTGAGTGCGACGATCGTCGAAGCGCGCCGTCAACGCAGCTCGACGACGGAAGTGCTGGCTGCGTCCCATCGCTGGTCCACCATCGGCTCTTGTTTGCTAGGGCTCGCGCTGCTGATATTCGCAGGCAAGTTCATCGTGACCGGGGCGCAAGCGATTGCCGCGGCCTACGGAGTCAGCCAGTTCGTGATTGGTGCGACTGTGGTCGCAGTGGGCACATCGGTTCCGGAGCTTGCCACGACCATGATCGCGAAGATCAAAGGTCACGATGAAATCGGCCTCGGCACCGTGCTCGGCAGTAACATTTTCAATGGCATGTTCATCGTCGGCCTGGTCGCGGTGATTCATCCCATCCAGGTCGCGTGGCAGTCGGTGTTCGTGGCGTTGACGGTCGGCGTGGTCGCGCTGGTCTGCAGCTTTCCGCGTGCTTCCGGATTCATTGAGCGCCGGCGCGGCGTGCTGCTGATCGCGGTGTACTGCGTTTATCTGGCCGTGGTCCTGCAACAGCCCTGGCATTGACGACTACAGATCGGACAGGTGGCGATTCGCGTCCGCCTCGTCCTTGATGTCCAGCGCGGTGATGACTTGCGCGAGCCCTCGCTGGAGGGCTCGCAACGCTGCCGGCGACAACTCGGAAATGGCTTCGGGCAGCACGCCCTCGGCCGGACCGGGCGCGCTCGAGATACAACGATGACCCTTGGCAGTGACGCCCAGCTCCACTCGCCTTTGATCGCCCGGCCAACGCGTCTTCTTCACGTATCCCGCGCGCACCAGTTTCTCGACTTGCAGACTGCAAGTGGACTGATGAATCGCAAGCTTGGTCGCGAGCTCGGAGACGCCGATGCCCTTGGTGTTCAACAGCTCGTGTAACAGCCACAGCTGCGATCCTGAAATTCCACAGGTTCGCCGCACCTCGCGGAAATGCTGTCGCACCGAGCCGTAGATGATCCTGAAACTCTTCAAGACCCCGAGACTCAGGTCGCGATGCGCGACAGCCGGTTGTTTGCGCTTCATGGACGCAGCTTGCAGGTAAAGGAACTTTCCGAGCTCGGGACCATCAGCATTCCCATCAGCATTCATGTGCAATGGAGGGAGTACGTCGTGCGCATACTCGCACATTCGCTGGCTCTGCTGCTCGCCCCGCTGCTCGCAACACCGGCGTTCGCGACAGCGGCAAATTTCACCGACAAAGGCGCGCCGTCCAACGTGCACGGCGAAGCGCCGCTCGATCTTGCCGCGAGCGTCGAAATCGCTCGCCTCATCGGCGATACCAGTGAGCTGGCGCGCAGCTCGATTCCGATTTCCGAATATCGCGCCTTCAGCGGCATCGGCGCACTGGTTTGCTCCGTCGACGGCGTACAACACTCCGCCACTGCGTTCCTGGTCGGAAAATTCGACATTGCGGTCACGGTCGCTCACGCCTTCGAATTCGAACATCGCGCAGCACAGCCGCAGGAGTGTAAGTACCTCGTGTACGGCCCGCTGGGCCAGATTCGCGAGCGCATCCCGCTGACGCAGATCCACAGCCAATGGCGTGCGCAGCAGGAAACATTCGGCCGGCCGGACTGCGACCTGGCGGTGATTCGGCTCGCCGCGCCGGCTCATTTGCCGCAAAAGACGCTGGCCTTGAGCAAATTTGCCTTCACCGGCGCGCCCATTTCCCTGATCGGCTTCAGCCCCCACCTCGGCACCGATCCGCAGCAGCGCCGCTTGCGGGGCGAGGTGTATCCGCGGCCTCGCAACAGCTGCGTTCGCTTCTCGCACGATGTCGATCCGGGGCTCATTTCATCGGGCGCGCCGCTCATCGATCGGCGCGACGGCGTGGTCATCGGCATCCACGATTATCTGCGACCGTCGCCGACCAAAACTTCCGGCAGCTGCCAGGATCGCGGCAACGCCATGTTGCTCATGAACGACTGGCTGGAACAGACCCTGCGGGCGCAGATCGCACAGTGAGCAAAACCTAACCTGGGTTAGGAATATATTGCTCTCAATGTATCGCTAAGCATAAGTCCTTAGAAACACCTTCCGAGGCGCAGTACTTCCAACGGCACGACCGTCATTACCCGACGCCCCGGAGGTTCGCACGCTCGTGAACGCCACGGCACAGCAGCAGCGGCTCGAGCAACTCTGGGAGACGCCCCACACGCTGCTCGGCGAGCTCAGCACCGTCGACCATAAAAAGATCGGGATGCGGTACCTGGTCACCGCATTGGTCTTTCTGATCGCCGGCGGCATGGAGGCGGTGGTGATGCGGCTGCAGCTGACGCAGTCGAATGCCGGAGTGATCGGCCCGGAACTGTACGACCAGCTGTTCAGCATGCACGGCATCACCATGATCTTCTGGTATGCCTCGCCGATTCTCTCGGGCTTTGCCAATTACCTGATCCCTTTGATGCTAGGCGCGCGCGACATGGCGTTCCCGCGCCTCAATGCATTCACCTACTGGACGTTCCTGCTGTCGGGCCTGCTGATCTATGCAAGCTTTCTGATCGGGCAGGCACCGCACGGCGGCTGGTTTGCATATGTGCCGTACACCAACGGCACGTACTCACCCGGCCTGCACATGGATTTCTATGCGCTGTCGCTGATCTTTCTAACCATCTCCACCACGGCGGGCGCGATCAATTTCATCGTCACGATCTTCCGCCTGCGCGCTCCGGGGATGGCGGTGAGCCGCATGCCGTTGTTCATGTACAGCACCGGGACGACTTCAGTGCTGGTCGTGCTGGCGCTGCCGGCGCTCACGGTCGCATGTGTGTTCCTGGAGTTGGATCGACGCTGGGGCACGCATTTCTTCGACGTGGCGTACGGCGGCTCGGCGCTGCTCTGGCAGCATACATTCTGGTTTTTCGGCCATCCCTGGGTGTACATCATCTTCCTGCCGGCCACGGGCATGATCTCCATGCTGCTGCCGGTGTTCGCGCGTCGCCCCATCGTCGGCTACACGTACGTGGCGGTTGCGACCGTGCTCACCGGCGTCGTCGGCATGGGCGTGTGGGTCCACCATATGTTTGCAACCGGCATGTCGCAGCTCTCGATGAGCTTCTTCAGCGCCGCGAGCATGACTATTTCGATCTTCAGCACCGTGCAGGTGTTCGCCTGGCTCGCGACGCTGTGGTACGGACGCCCGGTGATGACCACGGCTCTGCGGTTCGCTCTAGGGTTCATCGCAACGTTTGTCATCGGCGGCTTGAACGGCGTCGTCACCGCGATCATTCCCTTCGACTGGCAGCTGACCGACACCTACTTCGTCGTCTCTCACCTGCACTACGTGCTGATCGGCGCCAACTTGTTTCCAGTGATGGCGGGCTTCTATTACTGGCTGCCGAAGATGACCGGCCACCTGATGAACGACCGCGCCGGCCGCTGGAGCTTCTGGCTCATGTTCATCGGCTTCAATCTGGCGATGTTTCCAATGCAGATTCTCGGGCTGCTGGGCATGCCACGACGCATCTACACCTACGACGCGGCGCTCGGTTGGGATGCGTTGAATCTGCTGGTGACCGTCGGCGCAGTCATCCTCGCGATCGGCATTCTGGTCAGCATCGTCAATTTCCTCGTGAGCTCGAAGCACGGCGCACCGGCCGGCCCGAATCCCTGGAATGCAGATTCGCTCGAATGGTCGACCGAGTCGCCGCCGCCGGCTTACGGCACCATTCACCTGCCGACGGTGCGCAGCCGCCATCCTCTGTGGGACGCGCACGACGAAGAGTACGACCCCGAAGACAAACGTGTGCTGGATCAAGGGCGGCTGACGCTCACCACCAGCTGGCTCGATGCTCGACCGATCGCGATCGCAAAGATGCCCGAAGATACAATCGCGCCGTTGGTGATGGCGGTGGTGCTGACTGCCTGGTTCTCTGCGCTGCTGCTCAAGGCGCTCGTTGCCGCCGCCATTATCACCGTCATCGGCCTGGTGATCGCAGCATGGTGGTTGTGGCCCGAGCCCGAGCCGGGAGAGGAGCCGGCATGAGCACGAGCAATCCAGTTTTGTTTCGTGAGTTGCCGTGGGATAACAAACGCGGCACCAACGGCATGTACCTGTTCATGCTGACCGAGGCGTTCCTGTTCATCGTCCTGTTCTTCTCCTATTTCTTTCTTGGCTCGCAGGCACGCCAGTGGCCGCTGGATGAGCCGCCCAAGCTCATGCTCGCGACGATCATGCTGGTGCTGCTCACCGCGAGCAGTGCTGTGCTCTATATCGGCGAACAACTTGGCAAACGCGGCAATGAGCGGGCTGCCCGCGCGCTTACGCTGACGACCATCGGCATGGGCTGTGCGTTCCTGGTATTGCAGACGTTCGAATACCTGGAACATCTGAAGAAGCTCACGCCATTCACGGATGCCTACGGTTCGATCTTCTACACCATCACCAGCTTTCACGCGGCTCACTTGATTCTCGGCCTGTGCATGCTCGTGTACGTGACGATGCTGCCGAAGCTGGAGCACACCGACCGCTCGCCCTATCGCTCCTTGCACAACGCGGGCGTGTACTGGCACTTCGTGGATGCAGTGTGGGTGTTCATCGTGTGCCTGATGTACTACCTGCCGCACCTGCAGTCGTGAGCCGCCGTGAACATCGGATCCTCACAAGACCGTCAACCCGCGAGCCTCTGGTTCGCGCTGCTGGGCGCGCCCACAGCGTGGGGATTGCAGTTGCTGATTGGATGGATGATCACGGACTTCGCCTGTCAGTCGCATGGTGCGCTGGCCGAGTTATCGAACGGAACATTGCGCCTGATCGACGGCGCCGTTTCGCTGGTTGCGCTCGCCTTCGCGCTGATCGCACTTTCGATTGGCGTGCGTGCATGGCGCCGCTCGCACGATCCGCACCTGTCGTCGGTTCGTGCGTCGGAGCGGCCGGATTTCATGGCAGTGGTCGCGATGTTTGTAGCAGCGGCATTCACGCTGGGCATCGTCTGGGCGGGATTCGGCCCGATGCTGCTGGCCGGTTGTGAGCGAATTCGATGAGGTGGCAAATCGCAACATGCTTGTTGGGATGGATGGCGGGCGGCTGCCATCATCAGGACCTGGATGTCATGAGCGCAAGCAGCGGCGGCGATGCCACGCGTGGCGAGCAGATCATTCGCGATGTCGGCTGCGGCAGCTGTCACGACATTCCGGGCATTCGCGAGGCGAAGGGACGCGTCGCGCCTCCGCTCACATTCTTTGCCGAGCGCACATACATCGCGGGCCGCGTGCCGAACACGCCGGACAATCTCGTGCGCTGGATCGAGGATCCGCAGGCCGTTGAGCCCGGCACCGCCATGCCGAAACTCGGCCTCGATGAACCGCAGGCGCGCGATGTGGCGGCGTATCTGTACACGCTGCATTGAGATGGGGGATCGTGAATGAAGCAACCGAATCCATACATCGCAATATTCGCGCTCACCCTCCTCTGCCTGAGCGGCTGCAAGCGCGAACCGCCGCCCGCAAATACCAGCTGGAAGGAAGGTAAAGTCGCGGGCCAACGCTCTTCTGTGCAGCTTGCCTCGCCTGTTCCCAACGGCGAGTGGCGCCTCCCGGCCGGCGATTACGCCAACACCCGCTATAGCCCGCTCGACCAGATCAATACTGGCAACGCTCAGCAGTTGCATCCGATCACGAGCCTCTCGACCGGCGTCGAACACGGCCACGAGGGCTCGCCGCTGGTGGTCGGCAGCACCATGTACATCGTGACGCCGTTCCCGAACAACCTGATCGCGGTGGATCTCACCAAGCCTGGCGGCGCGACCAAGTGGATCTATCAGCCTCACCCTGATCCCCGTGCGCAAGGCATCGCCTGCTGCGATCTCGTCAATCGCGGAGCCTCGTATGCGAATGGGAAAATCATCTTCAATACTTTAGATGCTTACACCATCGCCGTGGATGCGGAGACCGGCAAGGAAGTGTGGCGCGTGAAGCTCGGCAACATCGATCAGGGCGAAACGATCACCATGGCCGCGACGGTCGTGAAAGATAAAGTGATCGTCGGCAATTCCGGCGGCGAGCTCGGTGTGCGCGGCTGGATGACCGCACTCGATGTGGAGACCGGCAAACAAGTCTGGCGCGGCTATAACACCGGCCCGGACAAGGACGTGCTGATCGGCCCGGACTTCAAGCCGTTCTATGAAAAAGATCGCGGCAAGGATCTGGGCGTGAGCAGCTGGCCCGGCGATCAATGGCACTTGGGCGGCTCCACGGTGTGGGGCTGGATCTCTTATGACCCCGAAGCCAACCTCATCTATTACGGCACCGGCAACCCCGGCGTCTGGAATCCGGACGCGCGGCCCGGAGATAACAAATGGTCCTGCGCCATCATCGCTCGCGACGCAGACACCGGCATGGTGCGCTGGGCGTATCAAATCTCTGCGCACGATGCGTGGGACTACGACGAGATCATGGAGAACATCCTGGTCGACATGGAATGGCACGGCAGCATGCGCAAGCTGCTCATTCATCCCGGGCGCACCGGCTTCGTGTTCGTGCTCGATCGCCTGAGCGGCGAGCTGCTGTCGGCGGAGAAGTTCGTACCGTCGACCAACTGGGCCAGCGGCTATGACTTGAAAACCGGCCTGCCGCTGGAGGTGCCGGACAAACGCCCGAAATACGGCAGCGTCACGACTCAGATCTGCCCCTCGTCCACGGGCGCGAAGGAATTCGTGCCTTCGGCCCTCTCGCCTCGCACTGGATTGTTATATATCCCCGCGCACAACACGTGCATGGATTATCAGCCCATCGACGTGAGTTACATCTCGGGCACGCCTTATCTGGGCGCAGACGTGAAGATGTATCAAGGCCCCGGCGGCTATCACGGCGCACTGGTTGCGTGGGATCCATTGCAGGCGAAGGAAGTGTGGAGCGTCAAGGAAAGCGAGCTGCCTTTGTACAGCGGCGTGCTCGCGACCGGCGGCGACCTGGTGTTCTACGGCACCATGGATGGCTGGTTCCGCGCCGTCGATGCTCGCAGCGGCAAACAACTGTGGCAGTTCAAGACCGGCTCGGGAATCGTCGGCAACCCGATGACCTACACCGGGCCGGACGGCAAACAATACGTCGCCGTTTATTCCGGTGTCGGCGGCTGGATGGGCGCGAACGCGTTTCCCAATTTGTCGGCCACCGATCCGTACGCCGCGCTCGGCACCATGGGCGCCATGCACGATCTGAAGAAATTTACCGCGCCGGGGAGCATGTTATATGTCTTCGGTCTGTAGACTCGCGGTCGTCGCGCTGTTTCTTGCGTCACCCGCCATGAGCGCAGATCTGCGCGTCTGCGCCGATCCCAACAATCTGCCCTTCTCCAATCAGCGCGGCCAGGGCTTCGAGAACGAGCTGGCGAAGCTGCTCGCCAAGGATCTGGGCGGCGAGGTGACCTACACCTGGTGGCCGCAGCGCCGGGGCTTCATTCGCAACACGCTGAGCGCTCACAAATGCGATGTGGTGATGGGCATGCCGTCGCATTCGGAAATGGCGCTGACGACACGGACTTACTATCGATCAACGTATGTGTTCGTCACTCGTCGGCAAGACAATCTGCAGCTGCGTTCGCTCGACGATCCGCGGCTCCATCAACTGCGCATCGGCTTGCATGCCATCGGCGACGACTACAGCAATGTGCCGCCGGCGCAAGCGCTCGCCGAGCGCGGCATCGTCAATAACATTCATGGCTACTCGATCTACGGCGACTACTCGAAGCCGGATCCGCCACGCGATCTGATCGACGCCGTGGCCAGAGGCGACGTCGATGTCGCGATCGTTTGGGGGCCCATCGGCGGATATTTCGCCCGGCATGCCGAGGTGCCGCTGCGAGTCACGACCGTGGCGGACACTCACGATCGGCGGCTGCCGATGACGTTCGAGATCGCGATGGCCGTGCGACGAGAGGATCAGCAGCTGGCCTCGCAGCTCGATTCAGAGCTGACGCGTCGGCATGACGACATCGAAAAATTGCTCACGCGTTACGGTGTGCCGCTCGCGGCCCCCGTCGCGCTTGCTCGCGCAGGAGATGAGCCATGATCAGATGGCTGCAAATGCTGTTGCTCTCGGGCCTGCTGACAGCATGCGAGTCGCATTCCATTGATACGACACGCATGAACACCGCCAGCAGTGCGGCGCCGCCGGCGAAAGTTGCAGTGGGCCCGATGCCCGGCATTCCCTCATCCGCGACGCCGCCGTCGGCAACCAATCCTTACGGCCAGGATCCCGCTGCCGCCATGGAAGGCCGACGTTTGTTTCTTGCGTTCAATTGTTACGGATGCCATGGCGGCCGTGCGGGCGGCGGCATGGCGCCGAGCTTGCGCGATCCGGATTGGCTGTATGGAAACAGCGATGCCCGCATTTTCGATTCGATCTCCGCCGGCCGCGCCCACGGCATGCCGGCCTGGGGCACGCGATTGCCGGAACAGGAAATCTGGGAACTGGTGACCTACATTCAATCGCTGGGAACCGACCATGAGCCGCAGGCGCCCCATTGAGCTCATGCTTCGCACGATCGCGCGCTTCGTGGCTGTGCCCGGCTGCGTGCTGCTCGCCTCGTGCGACGGGCCACAAAACTATATGTCGAACGTGGCTCCGGCGGCGAAAGCGCTTGCAAGCCTCGGCTGGCCGGTGTTGATCGCCTTCCTCGCGATCACCATCGTCGTCTGGATCCTCATCGCCTGGATTGCGGTCCGGCGGCCCGGCACGCTCGACTGGCATGCGCCGGTCGACGCGGTCGAAGGTCAGCGCTGGATCCTGGTCGGCGGCATCGCCATTCCCGTCGCGGTGCTCGCCATCGTCTTTATCGGCGCACTGGAGGTGATGTCACAGTTTCCGATGGCGCACGCCTCGCATACAGATACCAACGGCACCATGATTCGCGTCGAAGGCCGGCAGTGGTGGTTCAACACGCAATATTCCGTGCCAGATACCAACGTGTATGTGACTTCGCCGAGCGAGCTGCACGTACCCATCGGCCGCCCGGTGGAAATCGCGCTCGAATCGCACGATGTGATCCACTCGTTCTGGGTGCCGAAGATTCACGGCAAGGTGGATTTGATTCCGGGGCAGACGAATCGCATGCGCATTCGCGTCGACCAGCCCGGACGTTATCTCGGCCAATGCGGCGAGTTCTGCGGCGTCCAGCATGCACACATGCGCATCGAAGTGGTCGCGCATGAACCGAAAGATTACCAACGCTGGTTACAACATCAGCAGGCGCCGGCCGTCGAACCGACCAACGATCAGACGCGCCGTGGCCAGGCGGTGTTTCTGAATGCGGCTTGCCCGCTATGTCACACCGTCAAAGGAACATCGGCGCTTGGCTCGGTGGGCCCCGATCTCACGCATGTGGCCAGCCGTGGGCGCATCGCAGGCGGCATGCTCGTGAACAACACAGCGAACCTGCAGGCGTGGGTCACGAATGCACAATCGCTGAAGCCCGGTTCGCAGATGCCGAATATCAGCGCGTTCTCCGGCGCCGATCTCAACTCGCTGGTTGCGTACTTGCAGAGCCTGCAGTGATTGGCATGACCGCAGGCACCGGCACACGCTGCGGAAGCTGAATTTTTCGCGCCAGGGCAATCGACGGCCGCTCGATCAGAATGTACATGACCGAGGCGGCCGCGACGCTGACGGCCATGCCGACTGCGAACGCCAGGTAAGCATAGGTCGTCGAATAGGAAGTTCCGAGCAGCTCGCGGATCACAACAACAGCACGCCAGCCGACGCACAGATGCAGCAGATACAAGCTGTATGAGATGCGACCAAGGAACTGCATGGTCGGCCCGATCATCAGCGCATTCCACCAGCGGACTCGCAGACTCGCGAGAATGGCAAGACCGGTCGCAGCAGTCAGCAGCGTGGAGCCGATTCGGTAGGCATTGGCGCCAAACAAAATGCCACCGACCACGCACGCAGCAACGGCTGCCACGATCCAGCGGCGATCGCAGGCGCCGCGACAATACAAATAAGTGGTGACGCCGAACGCGAACTGAAACCAGCGATCGACGAACAACGCCCGGTGAGGAGACGGCAGCTGGCCCAGGTAGATTGCCAGCGACACGCAGAAGCTCGCCGCCAGCACCACCGTCGCGCCCTTGCGAGCCGCACCGTCGGACAGGCCCGCGCCTCGCAGTTTTTCCAGCAGCACCAGCGACAGAACGAACACCAGGTAAAACTGCACTTCGTAACACAGGGTCCAGAAGACCGGCAGAATCTGCTGGTAGCCGAGGAACTCCTGCAGATACACCGCGTGACTGAGGATCTCCCCGACCGGCGGCAGGTCGTGCATGTACTCGACCATCACTTTGCCACTGAGCCACAGCAGGAACAGCTCGAACGCGATCACGCTCCAGTACGGCAGGTCCAGCCGCACGAAGCGGCGGCTGGCAAAGCGGCCGAGATATGTAAACGAATGCGCGCCGGACATGACGCTGTGAGCGATGACGAAGCCGCTGAGCACGAAAAAGATCTGCACGCCGTAGCGACCGAGATCGGCAAGTTCTTCGACACGTGCTCCGAAAATACCCGGATGCTTGTCGGCGGCTGCGTGCGCCAGGTGCGCAACGGCAACCATCAAC